>JAAFJL010000148.1 GCA_013298865.1 Cytophagales bacterium
AAGGATTGTAAACGATGTCATAAAGAAGATGATTGCCAGTCAAAAACTTGTATGGAATTTCTGGAAAAGTGTCAATTTTAGGAGACATTCCCAAAGGTGTTGTGTTCACAATCAATAAATATTCTTGCATTACTTCTTGGGTCAATTCTTCATAAGTAATGGTATCGTTTTCTTTTTTACGAGAAACATATTGCGTCTCCAAACCTACATCTTTTAGGGCTTGAATAATGGCTTTTGCTGCTCCACCTTTGCCTAAAATTAAGGCTTTTTTAGGCTTGATTTCTTGGAAAGCCTCCCATGTTTCCAAAGTCCAACGGAAGCCCCAATAGTCGGTATTATAGCCCTTAGTTGTGCCATCTGGTAGGATTTTGATGGTATTGACCGCCCCAATTTTCAGAGCAGCTTCATCAACAGCATCCAAAAAAGGGATTACATTTTGTTTATGCGGAATTGTCACATTCAAGCCTCTTAGATTGGGGGCTTGGGATTTTAATAATGCTGGGAAATCCGCAATGTTTTCCAATTCAAATTTCTCGTAGGCATAGGTTTCTGATAAACCTAATTTCTCAAATTTTTCTGTGAAATATCCCTTCGAGAAAGAATGCCCAAGTGGAAAACCAATAATTCCAAAAATGTTTTTCATGTTATATGTAGCACGACTTTGTAAGTCGTGAAGTTGATTTATTTCCAACGTAATTTTTTTCTCCGATTCCACACACCCATTATACCCATAAAGAGATAATAAAAAGTCATACAAAAATCATAAACAGGGACATTGTACCATTCGATAATATTGTCTAATTTTTGATTTGCTCTGTAAAAAATTACCCATTGTGAGATAATCCTGAGAACCCAAGTGCCTAATAACCAATAAAGTAAAGGAGTTTTGATGACAAAAGGCAAAATTATTAGGAAGGTCAGCCAGAACCAAATCTGTGAACCTGCCAGTGTTCCCAACAACCATTTATTGACAGGCAAATAATACTTACTGACCGAGATATGCCGAGTTTTTTGTCTGTACCAAGTTTTCCAAGTTTTTTTCGGAAAAGAATACATAAAAGTGTTGGGGTTCAGGCAAATAGCTGTGTTTTGGGGCGTGGCAACATCATTCATGAAAAGGTCGTCGTCGCCACCCATAATATTGGTATGTTTTGCGAAGCCTTTATTTTTCAGAAATAAAGATTTTCGATACATCAAATTTCGCCCTACACCCATATACGGATGTCCGTAGAGGGCAAAAGAGAAATATTGTAGTGCTGTCAGAAAAGTTTCGTAGCGAATAATTTTATTTAAAAATCCTAACTCTTTTTGGTATGGCGAATACCCCAAAACAATGTCTTTCTGAGCTGTCATCATTTCTGCCATTCCCGAAATCCAAAATTCTGTTTGTGGGCGACAGTCTGCATCCGTGACAAGAATTATCTCTTTCTTTGCATTTTTTATGCCCAAGGTTAGGGCATATTTTTTTGAAGAAAGATGTGCTGGAGTTTCTTCAATTCTGATAAAACGAGTTTTCGGATATGCTTTACATTCAAATAAAAGATAGTCGTAGCTGCCATCCCATGAGCGGTCATCAACTATAATTATCTCATAATCAGAGTATTGCTGGTTATTCAACAAAGGGATTAACTCTTTTAAATTTTCAAGTTCGTTCCAAGCACAGACAATCACGGACACTCCCAATGGTTTTTTGGGGAGTGTTTCAGAGACGTTTTCTGTCGAATTAATTTTATTCAGCACAAAAAACAAAAAGAAAAGCTGAACGGCTATCGTAAGTAAAAATAAACCAAATAGTAATGGTAACAATTGTGGTGATTAATTTTAAGTTGGGTAAAATCCTTTGTTAAGCAGTCACAAAGATATGAGATGCTTTGCATAAAATAGACTTCTCGTAAGTCTAAAAAATCCCCTCTCATTAAAAATTATAAAGCCTTTTTTGTCCGTTCCTTGAATTGATTTGTTAATTTGTGGAAATTATCAAAGTTCATTTTCTCAAACGTCATAATGAAAATACAATTTCACGGAGCAGCCCGCCAAGTTACGGGTTCTAAACATCTGATTATCACGGAAAAAGGCACAAAGATTCTGTTGGATTGCGGACTTTTTCAGGGCATTAATACGCATGATTTAAACCAAAAATTCGCTTTCGAGCCTTCCGAAATTGACTACGTGATTCTTTCTCATGCTCATATAGATCATACAGGTTTACTACCAAGATTAGTCGGAAAGGGCTTTCGTGGTCCTATTTATTGCAATTCTGCTACCAAAGATTTAACTACTTTATTATTGGGAGACTCTGCCAGAATTCAAGAAAGTGATGTAGAAAGAATCAATAAAAGACGAGAAAAAAGAGGAGAAGAATTATTGGAAAGTCTCTACTCGGTTCAAGATGTAGAGCAAGCGGTTAGCCAGATGGTTGCTGTTAATTCACACGAAAGATTTAAGGTTTGTGAAGAGGTTTCTTGCCTCCTTACTGATACTGGACATATTCTCGGTGCATCAGCTATTAGTCTGACTATCAGTGAAGAAGATAAAGAAATTGCCCTAACTTTTACAGGGGATATTGGTAGAGCAACTGATAAAATTTTACCTTCGCCAGAGGCATTTCCGCAGGCAGATTATATCATTGCGGAGTCAACTTATGGTAATAAACTTCATCCACCCGAAGAAGACGTGAAGGCTCGTTTACGGGAAATTGTGCATAGAACTTGTGTGTTACAAAAAGGCAAATTACTGATTCCTGCTTTCTCGGTTGACCGTACCCAAGAATTAGTTTATATGCTTGACCAATTGGAGTCGGAGGGAAGCCTGCCTCTAATCAAGGTTTTTGTGGATTCTCCTTTGTCGGTCAATGCTACTCAGATTATGAAAGCACACGAAGAATGTTTCAATCCAGAGGTTTTGGCGTATTTACAAAAAGGCGATGGCGATGCTTTTGGTTTTCCGAATTTATTCTATGTTTCTGAAACCGAGGATTCCAGAAAATTGAATGATTTTAAAGAACCTTGTGTCATTATCTCATCGTCGGGCATGGCGGAGGCTGGTAGAATCAAACACCATATTGCCAATAACATTACCGACGCCAGATGCTGTGTTTTGTTTGTGGGTTATACCTCGCCAGACAGCCTCGGAGGGCAGTTGAAATCTGGGGCGAAAAAGGTAAATATTTTTGGAAAAGAATACGATGTTAAAGTAGAAATTGAAGTAATGGATTCATTTTCGGCTCATGGAGATTACCAAGAAATGATGGCTTTTTTAGATTGTCAGGATAAATCTAAAGTCAAAAAAATGTTCTTGGTTCATGGTGAAATAGAAACACAAGAACCTTATAGACAGAGACTTATCGAACACGGTTGGCAAAATGTAGAAATCCCGACGATGTATGAAGAGGTGGTTTTGTAGTAAGAATAAAGAACAAGGAATGTAGAATGACTATTACCTCCTAAGCACTTCTGAAATCTACATTCCTTGTTCCTTGTTTTTCCTTAACTATCAAAAAAGAATTTAGAGTTTTCGATTTAGGTATCAATTGCAGCTTGCATTCTCATCATTAAAACTCAATTTTTAAAACCACAAAAATGACTGATATTCTCCTTTTAATTCTTTCGATTGTCTGCCTTTTGGGTGGTCTGGTTGGGGCATTTTTACCTTTGCCTGGACCACCTTTGAGTTTGGCAGGATTGTTTTTGTTACATTATTCAAAATATGCTGATTTCAGTAAAAACACTCTGATTTTCTTCACTATTGTTACCATTGGCATGAGTGTTTTGGACTATTATGCACCCATTTGGGGAACAAAAAAATTCGGAGGAACAAAGTACGGAATGTGGGGTTCTACATTAGGACTTTTGGTAGGTTTATTTGTTATCCCAGCCATCGGAATGTTCATTGGGGCTTTTCTGGGAGCATTTTTGGGTGAAATTATCGGCGGTTCAAATGCTTCCAAAGCACTGAAAGCAGCCATTGGTTCTTTTATCGGACTGATTACAGGAATTGTCGGAAAGGTAATTTTATGCTTGGCAATGCTAATTTTAGGAGGTATCGCGTTGATAGAAACCAAGCCAAGGGAATCTGGAAAAGCCAAAAACTGCCAATGTTAATCCAAGTGGGCGTTTTTGTGTCTCCCGCACCGTTCAAAGATTGAATCATTACCATCCCGATTCCATAAAAAACATAGCCAAAACCAATGATTTGTAAGGCTTTACTTCCGAATTTATGAACCTCAACTTCTTCCGTAAAAAGACTAATAATTGGCGAAGAGAAGAAAATGAATAGCACCATCACAAACGACATGAAAATAATGTTGTATTTTGTTGTAAGCCAGACACTTTTCTCGGCTCTTTCGGGCTGTTTTGCTCCAAGGTTCTGCCCTACCAAAGTGGCGGCAGCATTGCTCAGACCCCAAGCGGGAAGGATAAAAAACACTACATTTCTGATAGCAATCTGATAACCTGCACTCGCTTCGGTGCTTCCCGTTTTTGAGACTAAATACGTCAAAACAATCCAACTTCCGCTTTGGATAAAAAACTGAAAAGTGGCTGGTAGGGCTACATTGAGCAGGTTTTTGATAATCGGTAAATCAAAATAGAAGTATTTTTTGAAAAGCTGAATCGTTCTGTCATCTTTGAATAAATGATAACATTGGTAAATTACGCCCGTAGTTCGTCCGATGGAAGTAGCAATGGCAGCACCCACTAAACCCAATTCTGGAAAAAATCCGTAGCCATAAATCAACATAGGACAAAGGAAAATATTGATGGCACTCGCAATCCATAAACTCCGCATCGCCATTGCAGCATCACCCGCCCCTCTGAAAATTCCGTTAATCATAAACAGCAAAATAATGGCGGGGCTACTTCCCATCATTATTTTCGTAAAAAGTGTTCCGTTGCTGATAACCTCTTCTTTTGCCCCCATGATTCTGAGGATGTCCTCGGCAAAAAATATTCCTACCAAACTAATCACCACGGCAACAATTAGCGACAACAAAATCGCCTGAGCCCCTGCATGAGAAGCTCCTTCAGCATCTTTTTCGCCTATTCTTCGAGCAACAATAGCCGTTGCGGCGGTACTTAATCCAATGCCCAAGGTATAGACTAAGGTTATCACAGATTCCGTCAGCCCGACTGTTGCTACTGCCTCTTTTGCGTTGGGAAGATGTCCCACAAAATACATATCGACCACCGCAAAAACTGACTCCAAACTCAATTCCAGAATCATCGGAATTGCCAATAATACGATAGCGAGTTTAATGCTTCCCTGCGTATAATCGTGTTCCTCACCCTTTAATGACTGTTTTATGATGGACATAGCTCTTCCAAAGCCACTAATTTCTTGTTGTTGTGATGTCATTTTATGATTGAGTACGTATATTTATCTAAAATAGCTTTAAAAGTACCAAAAAGAATTGGAGTATTTAACGAGCTATTTAAACTTCCTAACATTTTTGATTAGATTTAGGAAAATTATCAATTCAATAATCAAACCATGAACAACAGAAGAAACTTCCTTAAAAATACTGCTTTAGCATCAGCAGGGGCATTTTTACCATTAGAAATCTTAGCAAACTTACGTACACGGGTAGGTGCAAACGACAAGATAAATGTGGGCGTAATTGGTTGTAAAGGACAAGGTTGGAACAATCTTATGGCATTCCTTAAAATCAGTGAAATCAATTGTTTGGCTCTCTGTGATATTGATGATGCTATCCTTAATCTACGGAAAGCTGATTTGGCTAAATCTGGTATTAGCAATCCAATTATGTATAAGGATTATCGGAAAATGCTGGAAAATAAGGACATTGATTTTGTCATTGTCGCTACACCTGACCATTGGCATTGTCTGCAATTAACGGATGCACTATCGGCAGGGAAAAATGTTTTTTGTGAAAAACCAGTAGCAAACTCAATTGCCGAAGCCCGTTTGATGGAAAGTGCGGTGAAAACCTCTGGAAAAGTAGTGCAAGTTGCTCAGTGGCAGCGTTCTATGCAACATTTTCAGGATGCAGTTGCTTTTGTGCAATCAGGTAAATTAGGTGATTTACTCACGACTAAAACTTGGATGTATCGGGGTAATTCTGTGGCGTTGCCAATTGTTCCAAATTCGTCAATTCCAGCAGGAGTGGACTATAAAATGTGGCTTGGTCCTGCTCAGATGCGAGAATTTAATAAAAATCGTTTTCATTACGAATTCCGTTGGTTTTGGGATTATGCAGGAGGACTAATGACCGACTGGGGCGTGCATTTGATAGACATTGTGCTTTGGGCAACGGGTGTAAATGCACCAAAATCTGTGATGGCAACAGGCTCAAAAATTGCTTTTCCAGACGATGCCAGAGAAACCCCAGATTACCTCAATGTGATTTATGATTACGGAAAATTCACGATGTCTTGGGAAAACATTATGGGTATCACGGGCGGACTTTACGGCAGACAGCACGGAGTTGCTTTTATTGGTAAAAATGGAACATTGGTAGTGAACCGCCAAGGCTGGGAAGTGATTCCAGAAAAAGTAAATGGAAAAGAATTAATGGAAGCCGTACCACTCACAAAAGCCTCGGATATTGGTTTGGATAACCATGCCAAAAATTATGTTAGTGTCCTGAAAACCAATGATTTAACAAAATTGAATTGCCCAATAGAAGCAGGCGTAAAAGTAGCCATTAACTCGCACATGGGCAACGTGGCTTATAGAGTAGGAGAGAAGATATATTACGATGAATCAATGGGAAAATTTACCAGTAAAAATGCCAATAAATTGATTGTCCCAAACTATAAAAATGGATGGAAATTGCCTGTTTAGAATTGTGAAATTAAACTAATAAATTCGCCTATGTGGTTTGTGGTAGACAGAATAGATTTTTATTGTAAATATCTGATAATCAATAATATACAATGAAATTTTTGTTTCCACAAATCATAAAATTGATTACAATTTCCTTAATTAGACAACCCTGCACTCGAAGAAAAACTCAAATTGCCTCTCAAGAATAGTTTTTTATTCTGGGCATTATAACTGCTCGGAATTGTTACGGTATGCCCTGTTTTTATAGTCACCCAGTCACTCGCAGTAGGTACACGTCCGCATACCCATGTACCCGTATTTGACCAAGTTCCTGATGTAGTACTTTCAACTGGAATGATGCCCGTAAAACCATTGGGTACATTCAGCACTGGCGAAAACAAAGTGTTGCCAGTGCCATCTTTTGCCCTAACAGTATAAGAGCCATTTCCCACGGTAACGGCATAAATGCCTTGTGCAAAATAATTCAAAGCCTGAGCATCATTCGCCCAAGCAATGGATGGATAACCCACTAACACACTGATTGACAAAGTATTAGCACTTACACAAGCCACAGAGGTTTGTATTGGTGGAATAGCACTGTATGGCGTTGAGCTACTAAAAAAACTACTGTTCAAAGCCTGATTCCAAGCCTTTGCGTGTAAGTTGTGTCCATTGGCAGTTTCAAAATGAATAGAATCTGGCATGGTTCTAATACCTGGTCCAACCAAGGGGTCAGTCTGTGGTCCTGCCCAAACATTAGCCACAAAATTTGGGCTACCTGAGTTCACGCCAATTACATCATTTTGGGCATTGATGACAGGTTGCCAAATCCGAGAATTGACAGCAGAGAAACCCTTTACCCGAGAAGCTCTTGCCACTACCCAAGCTAAATTTGCTTTACCAGCATGAGTTCTACTACTTTGTATAATTGTTTTCAAAGCATCTCCATAATTATTCTGAGATGTTTCATCCCAGTTATCAGTCTCTCCTTGATGCCACAAAACGGCTCTTATACCATACTGAGCAGCATAAAAATTAAGGGCTTGTCGTAAATGTCCATAGGGCATTCCAGCAGGATAAGTAATAAAACCTTGTGGGGTTGCAGTAGTACTGAGTGCGGTTGCTTTCCAAGCACCAATGGCACTTCCAGACCAACCAGCATTGAAAAAAGCAATCGGAACGTTGAGTTTTTTGGCGAGAGAATCTCCCAAAATACCCCAATGCCAAGCACTTGAACCAAAAGGGGAAATTCGGAAAGTAGAATCCAGATGAGAAAATGATAGGTTTGGCAGATTCATGGTGGCGTAAGTATTCAGAGGATTATCCTGATAATTAACAGTACTTACTCTATCGTCCACAGCACTCCTACCATAGTTATTTGTTGCAATTAAACCATCGTCCCCAGTAGCATTGGACTGACCAGCAACCACAAAAACTTCTCCAACGCCAATACGTTGAATAGAATTGGCAAAAAGCAGTTGCCCTTCAAGATAGCCCCGAACTTCAATATTATACCAACCACCATTCACGGTCATAGAGCCATAGAAAAATCCTCCCGAAGGATTATTTTGAATGGTTGTCCACGGAGTTGTTGTTCCTTGGGTGGGGCTTAGAGGTCTTGCTACAAAACGAGCGTCAACCCTATCAATATGTTGTGAATAATTGCCTGCGATGTAAATGGAGCATTGATTGCTATTATTTCTTTGAAAGACGGCTCTACTGGTGGGAAACGAAATCTGTATTTGTCCAACTGTAGAAAAACTAAAAAATATCAATAGCCCCATACACGTTTGGCGGAACGAGTAAAGAAAAACTTTCATTTTAAATACTTTGTTGATTTCCCCAAAATAAAACAACAATATCCAATTACCCTAACCATATTGATTGAATGGTAGGTTTTGGGGTGAATTTGTTAAATAATACACGTTTTTATTTTAAAAATAACTTATTTCCCTTTATCCAATGCCATTTTGAAAGCAAGTCCAGTTAATACACTTGCCATAAACCACTTCTGAATTTTTACCCAAAAAGGATTTTTATTGAACCATTCTGCTGTTTTGGCAGCCGTCAGCACAATCAATATATTTACTGAAAAACTAACACAAACTTGGGTAAATCCTAACTGCAAACTTTGAATTAGCACCGAACCATGCTCTATTTTAATGAATTGTGGAAAAAACGAAACATAGAAAACTGCAACTTTCGGGTTGAGCATACTCGTGAGAAATCCCATGCTGAATAACTTTGCTGGCTTGTCTATTGGCAAATCTTTTTGGGCTTCAAAAATACTGGTACTATTGGGTTTCACTGCTTGATACGCCATATACAATAGGTACAAAACTCCCAAAGATTTCAGGATTGTATAAGCCATCGGTACAGCAAAAAGTACTGCCGTTAACCCAAACGAAACCATGATAATATGAAAGAAAAACCCTGTGATAATACCTACCAACGAGATAATTCCTGCCTTACGCCCCTGCACAATAGAACGAGAAATCAGGTACAACATATTCGGACCAGGCGTGATGACCAAACCAAAAGCCATCAGAATAAAGAGCAATAAGTCATTGAATGGAATCATTTGAATTGAAAATTAAAAATGTAAGTCATTGATTATAAGTACTTTAAAATTAAAAACCCGCCAAAACCTTCTCCATCTCTGCTTTCACTATTTCAATATCTTGTTCGTTTGTTTGCCAATTTACAAATGCCGCCCTGATTCCTTTTTTACCATCGTACATAGTTGGTGTCATGAAAACTTTGCCCGTTGCATTGAGTTTAGACAAAAAACTGCTCACTTTCACTTGCCCTTCTTCTCCGACAAGTGTAAAACAAACGGTGTTTAATCTGGTTAGTGCTAATAATTCAAATTGAGCATTATTTTCAAGATATTCCCCAAAAATCTGAGCCATTTTGATACTATTTTCTACAATATCTTGATACCCTTTTTTGCCATAAGCCATCAAAGAAAACCAAGCTGGCAATGCCCGTAATCGGCGAGAATTTTCTGGTAAAAAATTGAGATAACTAAAATTGTCCAAAGGATCTCCCAAATAAGGAGCATTTGAGTTTTGAAAAGTCTCTACCTGACAAAATCTATGCTCTTCTTTTACCAAGAAAAAAGCACTCTCATAAGGCACATTGAGCCATTTATGACAATCCACCGTGATAGAATCTGCCATTTCCCAGCCATTCAATAAGTGCTTGTGAGTAGGCGAACAAACAGCAAAACCACCAAAAGCGGCATCAATATGACACCAAAATTGGTACTTTTCTTTCAGTTTTGCAATTGCTACAAAATCATCAAAATCAACGGTATTTACTGTACCTCCACTGGCAATTACAATGGATGGTTGTCCGTTCAAGGTTTCGAGTTTTTTGGCTAAATCTTGTACATCCATAGCCTCACGATTGCCCTCAAGTACTTTTATTTTTGTAAAATTCTGACTTCCCAGACCCAACATTGCCAAAGATTTCACTGCCGAAGAATGCGGAACGGCTGTCAGGACATGGATTTTTTCAGAAACACCTTCTTTCGCAAAATCTTTTCCTAATTGTTTGCCAACCCACTGTCGAGCCACCGCCAAACTCGTAAAATTCGACATGGTTGCTCCCGTTACAAAACCACCAAAATAGGTTTTGGGTAATTCAAACAAATCTAATAATAACTGAATTGTCTCTAATTCAATCCGAGCCGAAACGTCTCCATCGCCTTTTACACTTTGCGAATTTTGGTCGTAAATTCCTGATAACCAATCACCTACAATTGATGCAGGCGTAGCTCCACCCGTAACAAAACCCCAATACCGAGGACCAGTTGAAGCCATAATGATAGGTTCAAATCTTTCATTAAAATCAGCTAAAGCCTCTTTTGTACCTAATCCAGTTTCGGGCAAAAACCTAAAATCCTCCATAGATTTTGCCGTGGATGTAGGGCGTTCATGAAGAGTCTTCAAGAAATCAACTCCTTGATTTTTAGTCAATTCTAACAAATTTTCAATAGAATCGAAATCGGCTTGTAAGATGTTATTCATTCTTATATTTCGAGAATTATAGATATATTTTTGTAAATAAATTAAACCTCTTTTCTGAGTTCATTAAAATAAGATTCGAGTGTTGCGTCGTTTCTTTTGTAGTAAGTCCATTTACCGATTCTTGTAGGAATAACAAGGTCTGCATCTTGAAGAATTGACAAATAATGAGAAGCCGTGGACTGAGATAAACCACTTTTTTCATGGATTTTACCTACACAAACGCCCATGCCAAAACCTTCCACCGAAATATGGGGCGTGAAATGAGCATCAGGGTTTTTGAGCCACCGCATAATGTCCAATCTGGTTTTATTGGCAAGAGCAGCATTGATTTTTATAATATCCATGAAACAAAATTAAGAAACATTTCGATAAAATACGATATGTTACCCTTCTATTTTCTTGATAAAGGTTATTTTTATTAAAATTCCGTGTATTTTTGATAAGGTTGTTAATCCCGAAATTGAACCCAATGAAAAATAAAATCTTATATTTTTCAATCTTCTTTTGTATAGTTTTTCAGTCTGGATTTTCTCAGTCAAGAAAACTCATTCCGAATAAAGATAGTCTGTTGATTTCTTATAAAAAGCAATGGCAAAATTCCCGAAATAATATCAACCAAAGGGCAGAAGCACTCAAAGGCATAGTTATTAGCTATTTTCAGAACGAATCCTCTATGGATTCTCTCAATCATTATTGTGATTTATACATTCAGTTTTCAGTAAAACATCAACTCCAGCAATACATTTTAGATGCTTATTTCCAGAAGGTTAACGTAAAGAGAGGGCAAAGTGAGTGGGTCGATTTAATAGAAACTGGTCAGGAGGCAATCCAGATTATAGATTCATTAAAAATCAGTGCTTCTGCTATGCAAAAAAGCATCATTATTGATGAAATGATTTATGGATATATTTTTTTGAAGGATATTAAGAATGCGGATTTGTATAACAAAATGTGCTTAGAAATGCTCAAAAAGGAAAACAAAAAAGGAGAAAATAATGAGCTAATTTCAACTATGTATCTTACCGCTTCTCGTGCCTATGGTTACATTGAACAATTTAAAATATCAAGTGAAAAATTGGATAGTGCTTTATTATATATTGATAAGACCCAAAATTCTGTTCAAAAATATGTTATTCTAAGTGGCTGGATAAGTTCACAAGTTGATTTAAAACAATACAAAAAAGCATTGCCGACTGCCTACAAGTGTCTTGCTTTCTATGAGAAAAATACGAATTTGTGGGGTTATGAGGAAATAGAGATGCTTTTGGGAGCTATTTATTTAGGTTTAAAAGATTATGATAAAGCCATTAAATTTAGTAATAAATCAATCAAAACGACCAAGAATGTAAGAATTTTATACAGAGATTATCAAACGCTTTATTATGCTCATAAAGCGAAAAATCAGTCGAGAGATGCTCTTTTTGCCCATGAAAAATACATAGAATTTCATGAAAAATTATTCAATGAGAGGTTTGCTTATGAAAAAAGTGTTTTAGAAAAAAGATTAACTGAGGAAAAAAGTAATGTGCTATTGAACAAAGAAAAAATAGAGGTGCTTTCGCAAAAGAAGTACAAAAACTATTTTATTGCGGGTGCTATTTTATTAACAATTATTTCAATCAGTTTATTCCTCAGTCGCAAATTATTACAAACACAAAAGAAAAAAATTGAAGCTCAGAAAAGCATTATTGAACAACTAAATGGGTATTTAGAAGAAAAAGTAAAAGAACGTACCGCCGAACTTCAAAAAGCCTACGATGAAATCAAGGAAGCCATGCAAAAAGGGCAGAGTATCGAACGCAAACGTATGGCGGCAGATTTGCACGATAATTTGGGAAGTTTACTGACGGCTATCAATATTTCTTTGGACAATATTAGCCCCGAACATCTGACCGAACGGGAGCAGAAAATTTATTCCAATATCCTTTCCATGACTGAAAATGCCTATTCAGAAGTGAGGATTCTTTCGCATAATCTGATGCCTGAAGAGCTGGAAAAAGAAGGTCTGGAAAATGCCTTGAAACGCATGATTCAGAAAATAAATATGAACCAAAACATTCGTTTTGAACTGATTGTCAATAACTTAACATATAAAAATAAAGCCATTGACTTAAATATTTATGCCATTTGTTTGGAGTTTATTCAGAATATTATCAAACATTCCAAAGCCACTGAATCAACTATTTCATTATTTGAAAAAGCCAATACCTTGTGGCTCGAAGTACGTGATAATGGCAGAGGCATCCACGAAAATCAGGCAAAAGGTATTGGCTTAAAAAATATTCAAAATCGCTTAGAAAATATGGGTGGTGCGTTAGTGATAGATTCAGAAAACGACAAAGGCACACGCTTTTTGGTGTCTGTGCCTTTGTCGTTGGTGGCTAATTCCCAATAGCTATGCAGTTCCAAGTAATAGTATAATTGACAGGATTAGGGCTGGTATTCAGAAGTCTTGCCTTGCAGGTAGTTACACCGCTGGTTGTTGAGCATCCATACAATTGTAATTGAACTCGATACAATTCTCCCACAGTACCTCCCGTTACATCTATATCACCTACAAATACTCTTGGTGTTCCTGTGAAGCCACCGTTAAAAGCAATATTTCCTTCGGCGGACAAACCATGTCCTGGTAGAACGGCAGTAAACGTAGCAGTAGTAAATTGATAAATACGCAGGTTAGTTCCACTATTTCCATTGTAAGCTACACCTTTTCCATTGTTTACGGTAAGTGTACCATCTACCGTAGCATTATTACCAATATTTAAGGTATTGTTGGGATTTAAAATACCATTGATACGCACATCCCCTTGAAAACGTGATGGAGCTGCTGTACCAATATCCAGTAAATAAGAAGCCGTTGGTGGGGTTCCAATACCCAAACTATAAAACATATAATTATAGCC
>JAAFJL010000147.1 GCA_013298865.1 Cytophagales bacterium
TTCTCTCTCTTACCAATATTCCAAAGAACTTCTTCTACCTCCATTATCGCTAATTAAGGCTTCGTTACAATAACTCTTCCGTTACTGTTACCCGTTTGGGAGTGCAAAGATTCACCTTTATTTTTTCTCAGGCAAGTGTTATTTTAAAAAAAATAAAAGTTCTTCTAAAGTTTAAATGAGTTCTTCTTATTGTGCAAAACAATCGAATATTTGGCAATTTTACAGTTTTACAAAACACAATTCCCTGCTGAAAAGATTGGAATAATCTCATCAGCAGGGAATTAGGTTGGATTTTAAACTTTAAACAGAATATTTAAAAATGTAGAATATTCTGTATTTTTTAGATAATACAAAATATTGTTCTGTTTAAATATCTAAAAATGGGTATTTATAATCTGTTGGAGACAAAAAAGTTTCTTTTATTGTTCTTGGAGAAACCCAACGAAGTAGATTTATCATTGAACCTGCTTTGTCATTTGTTCCTGATGCTCGCCCTCCTCCAAATGGCTGTTGACCTACTACTGCCCCTGTTGGTTTATCATTTATATAGAAATTTCCTGCCGAGTTTTCCAATATTCTTGTTGCTAATTCTACTGCATATCTATCTTTTGAAAAAACTGCTCCTGTCAAAGCATAAGGAGATGTGGTATCAACAAGATGGAGTGTTTGCTCAAATTGATTTTCATCATATATATATATAGTTAATACTGGTCCGAAGATTTCTTCCTTGATTGTTACAAAATTTGGGTCTTGTGTTAGTATGATAGTTGGTTCTATAAAATATCCTTTTGATTTATCGCTATTTCCGCCGACAACGATTGTTGCATTATCGGAATTTTTCGCTAAGTCTATATAAGATGTAATTTTATTGAAAGCTCTTTCATCAATAACTGCATTAATGAAGTTTGTAAAGTCTTCAACTCCACCCATCTTGATTTCTGCTAAATCTTGCTTTATATAATTTAAGGTTTCATCCCATAGATTACTTGGTATGTATGCCCTTGATGCTGCTGAACATTTTTGACCTTGATACTCAAATGCTCCTCTGACTAATCCTGTTGCAAGTGCTTTCGCATCGGCTGATTTATGTGCGATTACAAAATCTTTTCCACCTGTTTCTCCTACAATCCTTGGATAGGATTTAAAGTTTTCAATATTTACTCCTATTTCTTTCCAGATTGTTTGAAAAACTTTTGTACTTCCTGTAAAATGTATTCCTGCAAAATCTGGGTGTCTAAAGATAATGTCACCCGCCATTGGTCCATCGCAATATATTAGGTTTATTACTCCGTCTGGAAGTCCTGCTTCTTTGAGAATTTCCATTATCACTTGTGCTGAGTAAATTTGCTGTGGAGCGGGTTTCCAAACTACTACGTTTCCCATCATTGCCATTGAGGCTGGTAGATTTCCTGCAATGGCTGTAAAATTGAACGGTGTTAAGGCAAAAAGGAATCCTTCGAGTGGGCGTTGTTCTGTTTTATTCCAAATAAATTCGCTTGATATTGGTTGTTGGGCATAAATCTGTGCTGCAAAACTTACATTGAATCTTAAGAAATCTATCCATTCGCAGGCAGCATCTATTTCTGCTTGATAGGCATTTTTTGACTGACCAAGCATTGTTGCTGCATTGAGTTTGTACCTATATTTTGTTGCTGAGAGATCGGCTGCCTTCAGAAAAATAGATAAACGATTTTCCCATGAAAGATTTGACCAGTTTTTACGAGCGTCAAGTGCAGTTTGAATTGCTTCGTTTACATGAGTTGCATCGCCTTCATGATAGTGTCCGAGTATATGCTGGTGGTCATGTGGGGGTGTTATTGCTATTTTATTTCCTGTTCTTACTTCCTTACTACCTATATACATGGGTATATCTGCTTGTGAAGTTCGCATTTTTTGAAGTTCGGCTTTGAGGGCTTTTCTTTCTGGCGTGTTTGAACCATAACTATATATTGGTTCATTTTTGGGGACTGGTACTTTAAAAAATCCTGTTGACATAATGATGAAGTGTTTTGTTTTCTTGTGATTTACTCAAAGTCTATATATGGTAACAATTTATCAATCGTTTTGGTATCAAGTACTTTGATATTTTCTAAATCTTTTCTTGCTGTAAAGTTTCCATGCTGTGTTCGATAGGCGATAATTATTTTTGCAATAAAAGGTTTGAGATAGGGATGCTTTAAATCTTCTTGTGTTGCTTTATTGATTTTGATTTTACGGAATGTGCCTGATTGTAGTTTTCCATATTTCAAGACCTCCTCGACTGTTGAAGAATCTAAGCCAAAAACTTCTCTGACTTGATTTTCATTATCGAAGCCTCCTAAATTATCTCTGAATTTTACAATCCTTGCTGCTAATTTTGAACCGATTCCTTTTAATTTTATCAGTTCGGTAGTGTCAGCTTTATTCAAATCAAAGGTTGTGATTTTATTTTCCTTTTTTATATATTCTTCTTTTTTGGTTGAACCTTCTGTCGAGATAAAGTTATTTGGAGAACCTGAGCTTTGTCCAGCTATTTGTATATGGTTTTCTAATTGATTATATAAATCTTGTGGAAAATCATAAATTTTCAATAAATCCTGTTTTTGTTTAAACTTTCCTCCTTTTGAGCGATAATTGATAATTCTATTTGCTAACCATTTAGGAAACCCTAATTTTAGAAAATCCTCATTTGATGCTTGGTTTGGGTCGAAATTGAAAAGTGTCTGACTTCTTTTTTCTGAAAAGTCTTTCGATTCTTTTTCGTCGTACTTGTAGTCATTATTATAAGAAGATTTCTTCTCAGCTTCTTTGATTTCTATATTTTTTATTAGCTCATCAACTCTTTCGGGAGGCTCTTCTGTTAGTTTCTTTTCACCGAAAAAATCAAAAGCAAAAGGTATAATTCCTAGTAAAAGTACGGATATTATTAGCGTGATTACTCCAAGAGTTTCATTTTGTGTAAAGCCAAAATAGTCTCGTAGATAGTTTTTGATTTTTTTGAACATAGTGGTTGAATTTTTTTAATGGCACAAATTGGCATAATTTTGTAGTTAAGAATTTAGAAATCAGTTTTCTAAACTCTCACTCATATTTTTTGCGAATTACCTAAATTTTTCTGAGTAATCTTTATTCCATTACAAAAAACTATTCAATATGTTATTGTACAGTACAAAACACCAAAGTCCAGATGTGAACCTTGAAGAGGCAATTTTTAGGGGTCTCCCTGCTGACAATGGCTTATATATGCCTTATTCTATTCCTAAGATGTCTCCTGAGTTTTTCAAAAATATTGAAAACATGACTATCTCAGAAATAGCTTACGAAGTTTCTAAGGTACTTATTGGCGATGAAATTAGCGATGATGATTTGAAAATGATTGTTGACAGAGCAATTAATTTTGAAGCACCATTGGTTGAAATTGAGAAAGATACTTATGTTTTGGAGTTATTTCATGGAACATCAATGGCGTTTAAAGACTTTGGGGCAAGATTTATGGCTTCGATTATGTCTTATTATTTACAAAAATCTCAAAAGGAAATTCATATTTTAGTTGCTACATCAGGTGATACTGGTGGGGCAGTTGCACAAGGGTTTTATAAAACTACTGGCATTAAAGTAACGATTTTGTATCCGAGTGGAAAAGTTTCTGATATTCAGGAGAAGCAGTTGACAACTTTGGGCGAAAATGTAACAGCATTGGAAGTAGAAGGTACTTTTGATGATTGTCAGCGTTTGGTAAAATCTGCTTTTTTGGATGAAGAATTGCGAAGTAAATTCAACTTAGCATCTGCCAATTCTATCAACATTAGTCGTTTAATTCCACAATCTTTTTACTACTTCAATGCTTATGCACAATTGAGGCGTTTGGGTGTTGATAAGCCAATCGTTTTTTCTGTTCCAAGTGGAAATTTTGGAAATCTTTCCGCAGGTTTGATTGCTATGCAAATGGGTCTGCCGTTAAAATCATTTATTGCAGCTACTAATGTTAACAATGTTGTCCCTAAATATTTAGCTTCTGGACAATATGAACCTGTCCGCTCGTTGGAAACTATTTCTAATGCCATGGATGTGGGTAATCCTTCAAATTTTCCGAGAATGTGCTTGCTTGGTGGAGAAACCTTTGAAGAAATTTCATCAGTAATTTTTGGCGATTCAAGCAATGATGATGAAACCAGAGAGACAATGAAGAAGATTTTTGATAAAACAAACTATGTGATGTGTCCACATACAGCAGTTGCTTATCGAGGTTTAGAGGCATATCGAGAACAAGAGGTTGGGGATTCTGTTGGTGTGTTTTTGTCAACAGCTCATTATGCAAAGTTTTTGGATGTTGTAGAAGAAACGCTGGATACGAAAGTTCCTATACCTACAAGGCTTTCTGACTTATTGGAAAAAGAAAAAGTTTCAATAAAAATTTCTGATACTTTTGAAGATTTTAAGGAATATTTGCTGAGTTTATAAAAAGAGAGGCGACTTTTATGGGTCGCCTCTCTTTTTTAGTTATCGTACATACCTTCAATCAGGTCTTTGTATTTTGTTTGAATTACTTTTCGTTTCAGTTTCAATGTTGGGGTTATCTCTCCACTTTCTACACTAAATAATGCTGGAAGCAATTCAATTCTTTTTACTTGTTCGTATTGAGCAACACTTTGCATCAAATCTTTTACATCTTCATTGATTTTTTCTTTGACCAATGTGTTTTTAATTATTTCCGCATTAGAAGTATATTCAATGTTATTGCGTTTACACCATTCTTTCAATGCTGAAAATTCTGGAATGACAAGAGCCGAAGGAAACTTCTGCCCCTCTCCTACTACTATTGCTTGTTCAATCAACATTGATTCCTTCAGTTTGTTTTCTACCAATTGTGGCGAAACATATTTTCCACCAGAGGTTTTAAAAATTTCTTTCTTTCTATCTGTAATTTTTAGATATTTTCCTTCTAAAAATATACCAATGTCTCCCGTATGAAACCATCCATCTTTATCAATCGCTTCTGCAGTTGCTTCAGGTTTGTTGTAATAACCTTTCATTACGTTGCGACCTTTCACACAAATTTCTCCATCTTCGGCAATTTTCACTTCTATTCCTGGAATAACTGTTCCTACTGCTCCAATTCTAAAATCAGGTGGGTTAACTAAACTTGCTGATATTACTGGTGAGGTTTCAGTAAGCCCATATCCTTCTGAAATTGGTATTCCTGCTGCCCAAAAGATTCTGGAGAGTCTTGGTTGTAATGCTGCTGAACCTGATGCAATCAATTTCACTTTCCCACCAAGGGCTTCTTGCCATTTACTGAAAACTAATTTTCGAGCTAAATTCAATTGAGTATTATACCACCAACCCATGTCTGAAGATGGGTCGTATTTTAGTCCGAGATTTAATGCCCAAAAGAATAATTGTTTTTTCACTCCTGTTAGTTCGTATCCTTTTGCTACAATTTTATCATAGACTTTTTCTAATAATCTTGGTACTGTGGCAAACATACTTGGCTTGACTTCACGAAGGTTATCCGCAATGGTATCCATACTCTCAGCGTAGTAAACAGATGCACCAAACCTCAGATATACATATATGTCTGTACGCTCATAAATGTGGCAAAGTGGTAGAAAACTTAAAGCTCTGTCATTTGTGTTTAAATCAAAAAACTTCCCTTCTACTATCGCATCTAAATTGCTTACAATATTATCATGAGTAAGCATTACACCCTTCGGCTGACCTGTTGTTCCAGAAGTATAAATGAGTGTCAATAAATCATCTTTTGAGACGTTGTTTTTATATTCTTCAAGAATTGAAAAATCTTCTTTTTCTCCTAAGTTTTTAACCTCTTCCCAATGTTTTACACCACCGATTTTATCAAAAGTATAAATTCCTTCTATACCCTCTAAAGTACTTACAGCTTCTTGGACTTTCTTTAAAATAGCAGTATCAGAAACAAATATTAACTTAACTCCTGCATCTTTAAAAATGTATCGGTAGTCCTCAATTGTTATCGTTGGATACATTGGAACACTCACTGCACCGAGTTGCTGAACTGCCATTTCGATGAAATTCCATTCAGGTCTATTGCCTGAAATTATGGCAATTTTGTCATCTTTTTTAATACCTAATTTCAACAAACCAACACTTAGTTGATTCACAGTTTCAAGTACTTGAACCGCAGAATATTTATGCCATTCACCGTTGACTTTATTTGCGAAAACATCTGATTTGTTGTGAACCTTTACACACATTTCTAAAAGGTCAAATACTCTTTTCAATTTTGGGCTATTATCTTGCATATAGTTTATTTCTTACAATAGTACAATTTGGAGATAAAGTTATAATTAATCATTTTTCAAATATAATACCTTTCCTGTTAAGGTTTAAGTTTGGCAGTCACTTTGTAAGAAGTATTTGAGTTAAAATCTTCATTTTTCAAAATAATTTTATTGAATGAATATTCAACAAAAAAGCCTACATCTCTGTAGGCTTTTCGATTAGTTTTCTCCAAGTATCTCTTTGTATGTTATTCGTTTTGAACGACCGTCTGAAAAATAGTAAATGACTTCTTTATTATTTGTCTCATCATCATCTATAATAAAATAGTCTCCTCCTTCTCCAAGATTATCATTAAAGAAGTCTCCACTGTAACTTTCTCCCCCCTCAAAATAGTACTTCCCTCTTCCATTACGTTTCCCGTTTACATATTGTCCTTCAAACATCTTTTTGCCAGATGGATAGTATTGAATCCCAAACCCATGCCTTCTACCTTCTCTCCATTCACCTTTATAACTCCCTTGGGTATCATGTACAAAGAATCCCTCACCATCAACACAATCTCCTTCTATACAGCCTGTTTTTTTAACCTTTTTTTCATATACAATTATCTCATTATCAGATGATTGTATATTTTTATCTCTACTTGATTGAGCATTCGGTTTAGAATTTTGAATTAGTGTTTTATTTGCTTCATACTCTCTCCAGCCCTTTTCTATGGCTAATAATCTTTTGTATCTTGGAGGGTGAGTTGTAGTTGCAACTTCACTTTGAAAATGCTGCATTGCTTCTTGTGATTCCTCTAAAGTAGCTCCCATTTGGTTCAGCCAATACCCAGAAAAATAATCTGCTTCTAACTCTTTTTCAGGGCGACTTCCAGTTCCATCAGTTGTATGATAATTAGCATGATGTCCTATTTCATGTGCAAGAATCGAGATTGCAGCCCAGTCTGTCTCTGTAACTTTTGAAACTCTATTCAAAAAATTTCTATCATAAATTATGTACGGAGAATTATTCAGAAATGTCGCAAAACAGTTTTCTGTGTTTGGACATTCCATTACTTTAAACTTGTTTTGGAACAATCCCATTTTTTTTGCGAACTCTCCAATAACTTTTTCAGCTCTTCCATTTGAAATATAAGACTGAAAATTGACGCATAAGTTTTCTATACTTACAGGGTTTCCGTAGTAATTACATACAAATGGTTTCTTGGTTGGCTGACTAAAACTTAGGAGAATCCCAGAAAAGTACAATACACTCAGACTAAATATCGACCGCTTCATGGTATAATTTTGTTTTTGAATATGGGTAATTATTTTAGTATTAGTGTTACATCGAGAAGATTTTTGAAATGAAAAAAGAGGCACAAATTGTACCTCTTTTTATTCTACGAATTTTATTTTAATTTATTGCATCACCTCTTAAATTTCTAAATCTTTTTCTTGAATCTGCTCCATAAATACTTCCTGGGTATTTTGTTAATAATTCTTGAAATAGCTTCATTGCTTTACTTGGTTGGTTCAGTTTGTCTTGATACGTTTTTGCCAAAAGATACAGAGCATTGTCACCTAAAATATCAATTGAAAACTTTTGAATTATCTTTTCTAAATCTTTTACTCCAGCCTCTGTATCTCCTTTCTTTAGGAAAGTTTTTGCTCTCAGGAAAATGACTTCATCTTCTATTGAATTTCCATTGTATTTTCCTTCCATTTGGTTCAATTTTACAAGAGCTTCATCTACCCTATTCTGAAATAGTAAAAGTTCTATTCCAGAGTATTCTTTCATTGCTTTTTCGGTACTATCAACCCCTGTATTATCTTGAATCAGAAGACTCAATTCCATGGCATCATTCGCAATTTCTCTTGTTGTAGCTTGCTTCAAAATATCCAGCACTTCTTTGGCTAAATCAAACTCCCCTCTGAAATAACTTAGCTTTGCATTTCTTAATTTGGCATCATAACCAATTGGGCTATCTTTTGAGGATTTTTCTACTTGGGAATACAATAGTGTTGCTTCCCAAGGTTCAGATTTTAGCAAATAAATGTCTCCCAAATCTAACTTGCATTTATCCACAAATTGTTGGTCACCTTGCCCTAATTTGATGGCAGATTCTAAAACTACTATTGCCGTATCTTTTTCATTTAGGTAAAAAGCGTATAAAAGTGCCTTGCTTTTGACTGCCTCAAGCGTTTTTTGATTCGTTCCAATTTCTTCAAGCATCTTTGTGTATTCAGTTATCAACACTCGTATATCTGATTTGTTGATTGGGTAAGTTTCTTTTATAACTTCTTCCTTTGCTTGAATCATCATCCTTCTCCAAAGCGGATAATTTTGATGTCTTGGATATTCTTTTACTAAATACTCAAATATCTTCCCTGAATTGACATAGTCTTTATTCTGATGAGCTAAAAAACCCAAGTCTGTTACTTGGACACCTTCTTTCTTATATCTTCTGTCTAAAGCCCTTGCTTGAACAAATGCTTTGAAGAACTCCTTCTTCTGAATCAGGTGCCATGTTAAGATTTCAGCAAAATATGATTCCTCTGGAAACTTTTGAACTTTAGAATAGAGTACCTTTTCAAAAATGTCAGCCTCTTTTTCATCTTTTATTTCATCTTGAAATATATTTTGAACTACATCTCTCGCCTTTTCTGAAAGTCCATAGTTCAGGTACTCTTCAATCATTTCCTGTTTTTTCCCTTGTGCGTTAAAAATTTTTGCTAAACCAAAAGCAAACTTTGTCTCAGATTTTTGAAACTCACGTGCAGCTTTGAATGTCTGAATTGCCCAGTCATATTGATTATTTTCAATATACTCTTTTACTAATTCATAAACTGCTGGTTCATCCGACTTAACTTTGTTAATAGATTTATCATATTGTTTTTTTGCTTCTTCTGATTTTTGCATTATTTCGTACAACCTTCCCAAATCGGCTTCATACTTTGCTTCTCCTTCTGAGTACTTAATTTCTTTTTTCAAAAACTTTTCCGCTTCCTCAAATTCTTTTAGTCTGCTCAGAGTTTGTAAATATGGTTTATGGATAACTTTTAGTTTGTCCTTACTTTTTGATAATTTTTGAAAAATAGACTTAGCTTTTTCATATTCTCCTGCCTTCAGATATTCAAGACCCACTTCAATATCTTGCTGACCCTGAGCGTATAGTCCAATTGTCAAAATCGAGAAAAAAATCAGTAATGCACTTTTCAACATAACATTATAATTTAATTGTTTTTTTTAATTTTTTAAAAAAGGAAAACTATTACTTCTATATATAGTGTGGATTTGTTGATTAATACGTGAAACTTTTTTTTCATGAATTCATTGTTAATAAAAAAAGATTTATCCACACTTAAACTTTATTTATCCACATATAATTAATTGATTATCAAATAGTTAAAAAATGATGCACATTTTCAAATTGAATAATTTTATTACTTTCAACTTTCCCACATTTACTATTTTTGTGTAAAAGAGTCTTTATATATTGTAACTTTCTCCCTCCTTTTTCAACATCTTTAAAACCTTCAGAATGTCTTTTTTACTTATCATTTTCTTTCCACATAGTTGAAGTTATTTCTAATCAGTTTATCAACGTCCTTTCCACGTAATAATTACTCTATTACGAAGTCATATCCAGACATCTCAAAGTTTTGTTTAAGCTTGATTTTTTCTTTAGAGAATATTATGCTTTCAGGGAGTTCATTTTTATCTACATCTCCGAAGTCCCAACGAGCATTGCGATTTTCATCTACAATTACTCTTACAAAGTATATACCAGCTTTTACAAAGGTAAATTTGTACCTCTCAATGTTGACCACTTCTTCTACTTTATTATACTTTTCGTCTAATAATTGTACAATAAAACCTTTCTTGTTTGGATTCTTTACCTCACCACTTATAATACCATATTTTTCAGCGTCTCTTATTTCATGAACATTTTTCATAATCCTATTAGTATCATTCTCGATTGAAAAGAAGGCATTTTTTAATATTTCCACGCTAATTCTTTCTTTGGGTTTGACAACTCTCTTTTTTAGTATCAATTCTGTTTTATCATTATTCCATTTATAATCTTTTTCTTTAAATTCGATAACTTTAATTGTATCACTTTTGAATATAATTTTTGAAAAATCTACTTTACTAATCGGTTTTGAAAACTTAAATCTATATCCTACTTCTTCAATATCAATATCTTGACCATTTTCAGGAGCTGTACTAAATTCAAAAGCGTCTTTTGTATTTACATCTTTTTTACTTTTCGGTTTAAACTTTACTTTTTGATCATGTTTATACGCTCTATCAAGTGAATCTGTTAAAGTTAAAGTTACTTTTAAAGTATCCATTGAATTCTGATTTATGTTAAAAAGTCTAATTTCTCTATTTTCAATTTGTTGATACACTAAACTATCACTTGATTTCTTGAAGTCTATTTTTACTTTTTTTATACCCCTACTGTATTGAATATTATAATAATTAGCTGTTGAATTAGTTTTTAATACTTTATTGGATAATATTTCAATTTTAGTAATCGGTATATTTTTAAATGACCTGTTTGAGTTTATCTCGATAGGCTCTTTAATAAATCCAATCATTTCTTTATCTATATTGTAAAGTAAGTTATTGTTATTATCCAAGAAAGCATAAAGTTTATACCTTCCTGCTGCTACATTTTCAATATTGAAGTTTCCAGAGCTATCTGTTTTTGTAAAATAGTAAGGCTTATTTTTCTGTGGTTTTAATGTATCGCTCAATTTGTACAAACCAACTAATACATCTAAAATAGGTTTATTTTCCATTATATTTTTTACATTTCCATCTATTTTTAGTGAATCAATTTTATTTCCTGTACTAAAGACTAACCTAACGTTCTTTGATACATTACTTTCTGTTATGTCTTTAAACGTATTTCTAAAGTTTAAACTGTAAGTTGTATTTTCTTGTAGAGGTTTCTCAAATTTAATTCTTACACCTTTAGGATATATTTTAGTTTCATAAACTCCTTCAATATTAGGAGTAACTAATAATTGTTGTTGAAGATTATCTACTTTGATAAACTCATTAAAATAGATTTCTACTTCTTGACCCTTGAAATTTAGGCTTTGATTTTTTGGAAAAGTCTTAACTATTGTTGCTGCTAATGTATCTTTTTTTCCACCTGAGGGAGATACAACTTGAGCACATCCATTTATCAATATTATACTTATTACTACTAAAAATATACCAATGCTACTCTTTTTCATTTACTTGTGAATATGTTTATAACTAAGTTAATAACTGATTTGTCCATCAAAATTGTGTATAAATATTGATTAATTTTACTTTATCTGCTATAAATAAATAACCCTTAGATAAAAACTATTATCTAAGGGTTGTTTAAAACGTTGTTGATAACTAAGATTTTTTCTTAAATATATATATTAGACTTGAATAGTTTTTATTATTTTGTTTTGCCCATAAATTTGATTTTACTCCATTCACAACTGATTCTACATAATTTACTTTTCCATATTTATATTTTGTACTTAACATACTCACATAAAATGAATCGAAATACATTGGTAATTTTTCAACAAATTCAAAATTACTTTTCTCCATCAATTCTATAATTGATTTTTGTGAAAAATGATATAAATGCCTTGGTAAGTCGTAAGCAGCCCAGTTTTCTTGATAAATTTGAGCATCTTTTGATTTATAATTTGGTACTGCAATTATTAAATAACCATCAGAATTTAAGTGATTATTTACCCATTTAATGGTTTCATTTAGTTTATGGATATGTTCTAATACGTGCCACATTGCAATAATATCAAAAGATTTATCTTTTAACGAATCCAGAATATTTGATTCCAATTTTTTTTCTAATTGTTTTTCAGCTATTCTTCTGGCATCAGTATCAGGTTCTATACCTTCTATTTTCCATCCTTCATTCTTACATATCTCAAGAAACATTCCTGTTCCACATCCAACATCCAAAATACTTCCTTTGGAAGGTTTCAATTTATTCAGTAATCTTATTTTGTTTTTTAGCGTTTGCTTTCTTACTAATTGATAAAGTTTTGCTACCAATCCTTTGTTCGTATTTGTGTGAGAAATGTATGTTTCAGATTTATAATATTTCCCAATTTCTTCCTCATTTGGTCTTGGATTTGTAAACTTAAAACTACAACTTTTACATTCCACAATTTCAAATTTTTCTTTGCTTACAGTATTATCTATACAGTTAATATAATTTTCAAATTTTTCTTTGCCACAAATTGGGCAACTAATTATTTCTTCTATCTCTTTCATTATTATCTACCCATAAAAATCATTAATACTGAAATATCCGATGCTGAAACGCCACTAATTCTTGATGCTTGTCCAAGGGTTGCAGGTCTCATTTTGGTAAGTTTTTGTCTTGCCTCCATTGACAATGTGGATATTTTGGTAAAATCCATCTCTATTGGAATTTTTAAATTTTCTAATTTTGATACCTTCTCAACTAATTGTTTTTCTTTTTCGATATAGCTTTCATACTTTACATTAATTTCAACTTGTTCTAAAATTTCTTCTGAATAATTTTCTAACTGGATCTTTATTTCTTCTGAAAACTCTCTTATGGTTTTAATATCTACATCTGTTCTTCTTAGTAAACTTATCAAAGATGATTTATCTTTGATTTGTGCAGAGCCAATATTTTCTAATATTTTATTTACCTCTTCAGGTTTTACTTTTGTAATTTTTAGGTACTCTATTACCTCACTTGTTTTTATCTTCTTTTTCTGTACTTTCTCCAGTCTTTTCTCATTTGCTAAACCTATTTCAAAACCTTTTTCTGTTAATCTAATATCTGCATTATCTTGTCTTAGCAACGTTCTGTATTCTGCCCTTGATGTAAACATTCTATAAGGTTCTTCTGTACCTTTATTAATTAAATCATCAACTAAAACTCCAATGTAGGCTTCAGACCTGCTTAAAATAAACTCGTCTTTATTTTCAACCTTTCTATTAGCATTTATTCCTGCTATTAAACCTTGACAAGCAGCTTCTTCGTATCCCGTTGTCCCATTAATTTGTCCCGCAAAAAATAAATTTTGTATTAATTTTGTTTCAAGCGTTGCTTTTAACTGAGTTGGTGGAAAAAAATCATATTCTATTGCGTACCCAGGTCTAAACATTTTCGCATTTTCAAATCCAGGTATTTTCTTTATTGCTTCATACTGAATATCTTCAGGTAAAGAAGTTGAAAATCCGTTAACATAAACTTCTACCGTATTCCAGCCTTCTGGTTCTACAAATATTTGATGTCTATCTTTATCGGCAAACCTATTTATTTTATCCTCCACTGATGGGCAATATCTTGGACCAAGCCCTTTTATTCTTCCAGCAAACATTGGTGACTTATCAAATCCTTTTCTTAGAACTTTATGTACTTCCTCATTCGTATATGTTATCCAACAACTTCTTTGTTTTTGTAGTGCCTCTGTTTCTGTGTATGAAAATTTACTCGGGTTTTCGTCACCTTTTTGTTCTTCCATTTTAGAGTAATCTAAACTTCTTCCATCTACACGTGGAGGAGTACCTGTTTTCATTCTTCCAGCCTCAAAACCTAAACTTACTAATTGTTCTGTAATTCCAGTTGCTTTTCCTTCTCCAGTTCTTCCTCCCC
>JAAFJL010000149.1 GCA_013298865.1 Cytophagales bacterium
CATCTATTTTTCTCGGCAGACAGTCCCGTATCTCAGGGGCATCGAGAAAGCAAAATGGCTTGATACCCATACCTATTTCAAGCATATAGGTATCTATGCGTATCGGGCAGATGTTTTGAAGAAAATTACTAAACTCCCTCCTGCATTATTAGAAAAAATAGAATGCCTTGAACAATTACGATGGTTGGCAAATGGTTATAAAATCAAAGTAGCCGCTACACCTTACGACAGTTTCGGCATAGACATTCCTGCAGATTTAGAAAATGCAATTACTCGTTTTTTTGTTTGATAAACTTTTACAACAAAACATCCGCTCAATTTGGCTTTTAGTAAAGCAAATTGAGCGGATGTTTTGTTATGAATCTGATTATCATCACAATTATCCAACAACAAAACCAGAAGCCTTCCGTTATAAAACCCAATGACTTCAAACCCCGTGAGGTCTCCAACCATTAAAATGCTCTCTGGCGGGGAAGAGGGTCTTCAATATATGAATTATCAAATCCTCTGGGCAGACGACGAAATAGATTTGCTCAAACCTTATATCATGTTTTTGACTCAGAAAGGCTATGATGTTACGCCCGTAAACTCTGGTGTCGATGCCCTCGAAGAAATCGAAAAAGGTAAATTTGATGTTGTTTTCTTGGATGAAAATATGCCAGGAATGACAGGGTTGGAGGTGCTGCCACAGATTAAACAAATGAAGCCAAATTTGCCCGTGATTATGATTACTAAATCTGAGGAAGAGCAAATTATGGAGTCTGCGATTGGGTCTAAAATTGCCGATTATTTAATTAAACCTCTGAATCCCAATCAGATACTGCTTTCGGTAAAAAGAATTCTGGACAAAAAACGTTTAGAAGAAGAGAAAACTAATATTACTTATCAACAAGAATTTCGCCAGTTGGCGATGCAATATCAGGACAATATCAACCATGCCGAATGGTCTGAAATTTATAAAAAACTTATCTTTTGGGAATTAGAAATTGACCGTACTGAAAACAAGTCAATGGCGGAGATTTTGAATATGCAAAAGTCAGAAGCGAATTCTAATTTCTCCAGATTTATTGAAGAAAACTACGAAGATTGGCTCAATGACCCCAAGGCTGACAAACCTACGCTTTCGCACCAATTGATGAGAAAAAAAGTTTTTCCGTTGTTGAAAGATGACTCTCCGTTGTTCTTTTTGTTGATTGATAATTTGCGGTTCGACCAGTGGAAAATCTTGGAGGGATTAATTCAAGATTATTTTTCGGTAGAAGAAGAGTCAACTTATTTTTCAATCCTCCCGACAACAACAGCTTATGCCCGTAATGCGATTTTTTCTGGTTTAATGCCAAGCGAAATCCAAAAACAGTACCCTAAAAATTGGGTTGATGACGTTGGTGACAGTGAAGACGAAGAAGGTTTTAATAAGCATGAAGAGTTTTTCTTTCAAGAACAATTACGTCGTAGTCGTTTGAATATCAAGTCTTCTTACAATAAAATTATTCATAACAATCAGGGAAAATCATTGGTAGATAATTTTTCAAAATTACTCCAAAACCAACTGAATGTGATTGTCTATAACTTCGTGGATATGCTTTCGCACGCCCGTACTGATATGGCAATGATTAAGGAATTAGCTCCTGACGAATCGGGGTATCGTAGCCTTACAGCGAGTTGGTTTAACCATTCTCCTCTATTTGATTTATTGAAAAAAATTGCTGCAAAAAAAGGTCGTCTCATCATCACGACAGACCATGGTATGATTCGAGTTCAGAATCCTTCAAAGATTGTCGGAGATCGTTCTGTGAATACAAACCTGAGGTACAAACAAGGGCGAAATCTTAATTGGGATTCTAACGACCATATTTTGGTTTGTAAAAATCCAGATAAGTTTATGTTGCCAAAGGTCAATGTATCAACGACTTACGTTTTCACGATGGAAGATTATTTCTTTGCTTATCCGAATAATTACAATCATTACGTGAGTCATTATCGGAATACTTTTCAGCACGGAGGCGTGTCTTTGGAAGAGTGCATTATTCCATTTGTGTATTTAACGGCGAAGTAGGTAGCTTTAGGCAATTAGCTTTGAGCTATTGGCTTAAAAAGTCCACAATTAAATTATAACCGAATCAGTTACAAAATATTAGCTACATAAAATGCAAATTGGCTATCTTTGAATGGATTTAGATTAAAAAACAATGTCAATACTAAAATTTCCTATTAGATACGAAGGGTCTCAGGGTGAAAAAACGCTCTATACACTTTTTGATAGTGGAGCAACCTTCTCTTGTATCAACCCTGATATGGTTGAAGATTTAGAAAAATTAATTCCTCTTCACCGTCCAAAAATGGTAGCTACTGCCAGTGAAGGGCATTATTTAGAAATAAAATATCGGGTCGTTTTAGATTTTTTTATTGACGATATACCACTTTCTGATGAATTCATGGTTGTTCCAAATTTATCGGAAGAAGCCATTTTGGGAGTAACAACTTTTCAGAAATGGAAAATAAAATTAGATTTTGAGCACGACCAAGTTTTGGTAGATCCAAAAGTAGCAAAATTGATGTTGAAGCAAGTAAAATAGTTTCAATAGAATTCATAAAAGCAAAAAAGTTCGGGTTATTCGCCCGAACTTTTTGTTTCTATTACCTTTCCATTTTCGCAGTTTAGGATTCTGGCAGGGAATTTTCGTATCATATCAAAATCATGAGTTGCCATTAGTATTGCCGTTCCTGCTTTGTTGATGTCCAAGAATAATTTAAGAATTTGCGACGAAACCTCTGGGTCAAGGTTTCCTGTGGGTTCGTCAGCAAAAAGAATTTGCGGTTCATTCAGCAAAGCCCTCGCAATAACAACCCGTTGTTGCTCGCCTCCAGATAACTGATGCGGCATTTTGTCCCTGGAAGATGCCAAACCTACCTGCATGAGTACTTCCGCAATACGAGCCTTAATTTTAGCACGGTCTGTCCAACCAGTAGCTTCCAAAACCCATAACAAATTATCGTTTACGTTTCTGTCCATAAACAATTGGAAATCTTGAAAAACGACACCAATCTTTCGTCTCAAAAATGGACGTTCAGATGGTTTCAAGCCTTCAATCGGGAAACCTGCTACTTGTGCAGTTCCTTGTTGAAGCCAAAGGTCTGCGTACAGCGTTTTGAGTAAAGAAGACTTTCCACTACCTGTTCGCCCAATCAAGAATACGAACTCACCTTTATTGATTGAAAAATTAACATCAGACAAAATGATTTGCTCATGCTGAAAAATGTTTACTTTTTGTAATGATACCACTGGTTCTGAATTGAACATATTTAAGCAGTTTAAATAGTCGTTAAGTTTTAAGTAACGGTAAAACAATAATGAATATAACTATTTGATTATCAATAATTTAAAAAATTATTTTCTCATTCTATTTTGTATTTTATCGTAAACCATTTTGATAATACCGTCTTTCAGTCCTACATCTGGCACATAGATGTATTTTGCACCTGCCCATTTCATGGCTGCCAAATAAATCTCTGATGCTGGTACAATTACATCGGCACGGTCTGCATTCAGCCTGAGTTTATTGATACGGTCATCCAAAGAATATGAAGCTACGTAATCATGTAGTTTCTTCAATTCATCGTAGCTCATCGAAGTATCAGCTTCATGGTTATCTGACATATTGAATAATTTAGAGATATTTCCGCCCGTACCAACGGCTGTAATTTTTGCGTGTTTCGGGTCGATGTGAGCTTGTACCCATTTTTTCATTTTTTCCCAATCACCATATTTTTCTTTATTTTCCAATGACCGAACAGAGCCAATTTTGAAAGACCGAGAAGCAATTTTCTCACGATTCATGTACAAATTTAATTCCGTAGAACCTCCACCGACGTCAATATGCAAATAATTTTTGTTCGGTTCTAAAGCCTGTACAACAACATCATTAATCAATTCTGCTTCTTTTGAGCCTTCGATGATATGGATTTTCATGTCCAAAATCTTGTGGATTCTCGTGATAATGGCGTCCGAATTCCGAGACTCCCGCATAGCAGAAGTTGCACAGATAAGATAATCTTTTACCTCGTGCAATTCCATCAAATTCTTGTAGGCAGTCAATAATTTAAAAATTCTAACCTCAGATTCAGGGCTAATTTCGCCATCATTGAAAACATCATGCCCTAAACGAAGAGCAAAGCGAACATATTCAATTTTTTTAAAACTAATAACACCATCGTTTTCAAGAACTCTTGAGATTTGCATTCTGGCGGCATTAGAGCCAATATCAATTGCAGCAAGTTTCATATTTTGGGAGAAAAATGTTTTGTTTATTCTAAAATTAGTGGATATTGAACGCTGGTGTGAGTCTCACACCAAAATTTATTATTTTTAACTTTTAATTAGTTCGTTTTCTTTCATAAAAGTAAAACCATTTCCTTCTTCTTCAAAATCAAGTGTTACGCCTGCTACATAAAGAAGGTGATTTTTATTGATAAAAACGGTAATGTCTTCTATTTCATAAACTTCGTCAGTAGCTTGTTGTTTGTCGAAACCGAGCAGATATGTACCTGCACAAGTACTGCCTTTTATCCCAACTCGAAGCGAATATCCTGCTGGAATTCCCTTAATTGCCAAGTTTTTTTGAATTTCAGCAACCGCTTTTGTTGTAATATTTATGGGAGAAAATGGAATTTTTGACATTGGAAATTATACAAAATTGATAAATCTTAAAACGAAGACTGACTCTATATTTTACAAAAATATCAGTTCATCTACTAATTACATTATCGGACTAACGAAGGCTGGGTTCAAAACCCAGCCTTCGTTCAAACCTGAAAAAATCGTAGTTGAACCATAAAATCTTAATCTTCTTAAACCCGTGTTGCTTGTCTCTCTGCTATTTGTGTGCTAAGGGACATTGCTGTTCTTAGCTCAAATTTAACTAATTTTGGGCAATCAAAATTCCATAATCGTATTATAAAATGAATTCATTAATTGAAATATTAAAAATTGCTCTTCCTGCGGGTTTAGTTTTGTTCGGAATGTACCTGACAGCTACTTCATTTATCAAAAAAGATTTGGTTGACAAAGAACTGCAAATCAAAGCAGAAACTACAAAAACGCTTTTACCAATACGCTTGCAGGCTTATGAAAGAATGTGCTTGTTTTTGGAAAGAATTGCCCCTAATAATTTACTCCTTCGGTTGTCTGGCAGGGCGAGTAATGTAGCAGAATTTCAGCAAATTTTATTGAATGATATTCGTGATGAGTTTTCGCATAATCTTTCGCAACAGGTATATATGAGCGACGAGGCTTGGACGGCTGTAAAGAATACGATGAACGAAATTTCAGCTCTTATCAATCTGGTTACCAGAGAGTTAGACCCAGCATCTGCACCGATTGAATTATCCAAAAAACTATTTGAAGTGGTTATCAGTAAAGGTATTTCACCAACCGACGAAGCCCTGAGAATTGTGAAAGACGAGTTTAGAAGAAATTTTATTGACTAAAGTATTGAGTTGAAAGTTAATGAGTCGATGAGTTGAAAGTTCAGTACTTACCCTTTCCAGACTCTAAACTCATAAACTTTCAACTTACATCTCTTTACGCCAGAGGCAAACTGAATAAAAATGTTGTTCCTTCTGCCAGAACGGTATCAAACCAGATACTTCCATTGGCATTTTCGATAACTCTTTTTGCCAAAGCCAAACCTACGCCTGAGCCTCCGTCTTTTGTACTGAAATTCAACAAGAACACCTTATTTCTAATTTCTTTCGGAATTCCAGAGCCATTATCTTTTATCGAAAACGTGGCACTCCCCTCTCCTACTATCAAACCGATTTCGAGCGACGGCTTTCTTCCATCTGGGACGGATTGCACGGCATTGATAATTAAATTAGAAACAATACTTCCTGTCAACTGAGGGTCGCCAATTACAACTGCACTTTTGGGTTTAATTTCTGTTTTTACCGAAATAGCTGCATCTTGGGCGTACAGATTTACAATTTTACTTGTCACTTGTACCAAATCAAAGCGTTCATTTTTAGGAACTGGCATTTTGGCAAAAGCATAGAAAGAATTGGCGATGTACGAAAGATTGTCAATTTGGTCGATAATCGAATTTAATTGATCATCAACCATCGGATTAGTTTGCCCCTCTCTGTTTAATCTTCGTTGAAGCATCTGCAAGTTCAGCTTCATCGGCGTTAGCGGATTCTTGATTTCATGAGCAACCTGTTTCGCCATTTCTTGCCAAGCTGTTTGCATATTAGACTCAGACAACGCTTTCTTTGACTCGTCTAACTTTACCAACATTTGGTTATAAGACGCAATCAAAACTCCAATTTCATCGTCCGATTTCCACTTCAAAGGCTCATTGGGTTTTTCTAAATCAATTTTACGTAACTTATTGGTAATCAGACGCAAAGGAACTGTCAGGACATTAGAAGCGAAGTAAGAAAGAATCAACAACACTAAGAAAATTGAAGTAAAAGTGTTTAACATTGACCCAATTACGGCAATAACTTCTTTATCATATTTTATTTTTGCGTCATAAAAAGGTACACCCACAACACCTAATAACTTTCCTTCTCCAGATTTTACACCAACATAAGAAGTCGTGAATTGGAGTGTTCCCAATTCTTCTGGAAAAGTCTTCTTATTCTCTTTTTCCTCCACAATCACATTAAATGCCTTCGGATTCAGGTACGTAGATACGACCCCCGTTTGGTAAGGTAAAGATTTGCTTGCGACCAACAAATGACCAGTTGTATCAAAAACACTGATGTCTTTTTGGGAAGAAAAAGCAATTCTTTTCAGGGTATCAGACTCAAAATATAAGCGACTCATTTTTCCCTTCACAAAACGGTCGAGGGCAGGGGCTAAACTGATTCCTACGTTTTCGGTCTGATTCAAAAATGATTCGTTCTGGCTTTCGGCAAGTTTTGTTCCGATAATACTGAGTGTAATGACAACCACCAAAATCAAGGGCAAGAGAAACGCCATATTCAAGAAAATTTGGATTTTAGTAGCCAAATTGACATTCATTTTTGAAAAACCATAGCGAGTTGCATACGTTAAAACGATAAAAATAATCGTGACAACCAGCACTAAAAACAGAAATGAGAAATTGGAATAAATGCTCGAAAACGTGATTTCTGGAGAAGAAACAATGATTGTTCGCCCATTTTGTCCTTTTACTGCAACGTGTCTAAACCCATTTTCGGTAATTCCTTTCGTAAAAATTGCTTCTTCCGCAAGGCTGAGTTTGGTCATTTTTCGTTCGTAGTTAAAGCCCTTTCCACCAGTATTCGTGAAGGCATTATTCTCGAATACTCCATAACTATAATCTGTTTCTTCGGGCTGAGTTGCCTCTAAATCACTACCAGATAGTTCGTTATAAACATTCTGAGAATCACTTCTTCTTTGCTTTAAATCAACCATAATTCGTCCAATAATGGCGTTAGAATTATGTTCTTTTACCTCAATAAAATCAACGTATTGTTTCAAATAATCTTCTTGTGGGGCATTCACAAAATAGAGGTTTGAATACTGAGTTTTATATTTTTCGCTATTATATTTCGCTTCTAAACTTTTGTAACCATCTGCACCAGAGGTATTTTCAAGCGATAAACCATTTTTATCAAATACTGCAATTTCGACATCATAAGTATCAAAATGGCTGTCCAAATGAAATTTCTTGATTTGATTTTGGATTTGTTCTCTTGGCAAAATAGCCGTTTTTAGCAATGATTTAATGGTAGAATCTTTCTGGACTTCTGCGGTCATTTTACTGAGCAAAAACTCTCCAATTTCATCGTTTTCTGCCAAGATTTTTTTACCAAATAATTGCTTTTGCCTAAAGTCTTTTCCGATGGCTTCGTGGTACAAAACATAAGTTGCTAACGACGCACAAACTAATGCTGCCGTAAAGAAATAAATGGATGTCTGGTAACGAAAAGTATATAAAAATCTGGGAAAACGAATCACATAAAGTATCAGAAAATAGAGTCCGTTCAAGGCTAAGATGAATACATTACCAATGCTTAAAAGCAGGAATAAAATCCCTACGATAACTGTACCAATTGCCCACAAAAGAATGCCCGTACGGATTTTACGGTTAGTTTTTATAAATAAGTTAGCCAATAAATGTACTGTAAGAAAATAGACAACCGAAATGAGAACATAAGTTAAAAGTGTAGCCATCTTGAGCGACTGCCCGAAGAGATTTACACTCAGAGCCAAGTCTAATCTGTACTGAGATTTATCGTAAATATCAATCAGTTGTCGATACGCTCCGTAAAATAAAAAGTAGCTAATTATGACTAAAATAATCGAAATAAACGCCCTCACTCCCACTGATAAATGAAGTAATTTGAAGTAAATTTTTGAACGAAAATAGGTATTGACCAAAAATAATAATAAAGCAATAACTCCTAACAAATTCAAAATCAAATCGCCAAGAGAAGGGGCAAATTTTGGTGCAGTAAAAAACTTAGGATTAAACAAATCTGAATCATAGAAAATCAATGGAATAGAGTAGAATATCATAATTATCCTGAGCAGCACTAAGTAACTAAACAGTATCAGGAAAGCCATTTCAAAATGTCCTTTTTTGTAAAAATAATAAATCCAACCCGTCAGATAAGTTACTAAGAACAACATACTTATCAGACCTAACACAATGGCATTCAATGGAATAGACTGATTTCTGAGGGCATCTACCTTGGGTGGTTTTACTGAAAAAAGAAAAGTTTGATTTTCTGAATTGATGTTATAATGTGAAGCCCCCGAACGGCTCGTTAAGATTGCTTGAGGGTCAATTGAAAAGATTTCGTAATTATAGCCCGACTTTAGATGATTATTCTCAGACTCATATTGGCGATACAAATTGATGAGAGAATAAATTTCAATAACACCGATTTGATTAGGAACAACACGGCGATTGGCAATAAATTTTCCTTCAACCCAATCAAAAGTATTTACATTATAGTTTCCTGAAATGGTCTGATAATCAGGCACGAACTGATGGTCTGACCAATAAATTAGATGCCCATTCTTGAAAATATAGTATGGATACTTTGTCAGAATCGACAATCGAGCAAACGATGTATCGGCAGATTGTACAACAAGAGCTTTGACTTTTTCTAAATCATCATCAGAAGCCTTAATTTCTTCCTGAGTTTTAGTCTGAACCGTTGCTAAATACTTGTCTTCGGTAGCACTGAGTGGGCTTGAGCCTCGAAAAAGATACAACAACACAGACAACAATAAAGTAGCGAGTGCCAAGTATAAGAATATTTGCTTTCTTAGAAATGTTAATTTAAAAAAAGTAAGAGCCTGATGAATCATAAATCTTAGGGATGACGTTGGTTAGGCTGATTGAAAAAATCATGCCAGTAAGGACAGAAGGACAGCAAGATTTAGTAAAGATACTATCAGAATTATTACATCGAAAATCTTGAAAACAAATGCTCCCATTCTTCTTGAAAACTGCCCGAAAACACGGGTTCTTTTGCACGGTTATACCAATATTTGGCATTCCAAGCATCTCCTTCTTTTCGGTGCAAGTAGGCATGAAGATGGTCAAAAGATTTTGAGCCTTCATCCGACTGTGCAATGTCATGGGCAGATTCCCAATCATTTTTGGCATCAAACCAAAGGGCTTTTAACAGCACTGACAAATTTTCTGGTGGAGATTCCTGTGAAAGTGTTGCTTTGAATGCTATTGAAGTCATATTCCTTGTGATGGTCTATTGGTAATTGATTCGGAAAATTTCCTGTAAAATTGTAATTTGCTTAACGATAGCCGTTGGTGATTTACCAATAGCTTCTCACAAACTCAAAGATAAAAACAAATGCTACAACTTGGACTCGTAAGTGCTATTTTAGCCGACCGTTCTTTTGAACAAGTCATTGATTTCATTTCAGAAAATCAGTTTAAATGCGTCGAATTGATGTGCTGGCCTTCTGGCGGTGCAGACACTCGTAGGTATGCAGGGGTTACACACATAGACGTGGACAAATTGGATGATTCGCAAATTGCTTATATCAAAAATTACACTACGTCAAAAAATGTAAGCATCTCAGGATTAGGATATTACCCAAATCCTCTTGACCCAAACACAGAACAAGCTGAGGTTTATATTGAGCATATCAAAAAGATTATTCGGGGTGCGGCTCAGTTAGGAATTCCAGTCATGAATACCTTTATTGGGCGTGACCCTGCCAAAAATATTGCTTATAATTTAGATAAATTCAAGGATGTTTGGGTTGATATTATCAAAGTAGCAGAGCAAGAAAATGTTAAGATTGGTATTGAAAACTGTCCGATGTTTTTCACGAATGATGAGTGGCCTGGCGGAAAAAACTTGGCAACTACTCCTGCTATTTGGGACAAAATGTTCGAGATAATTCCTTCTTCTCATTTTGGTCTGAATTACGATCCATCACATTTAGTTTGGCAAATGATGGATTACATTCGCCCGATTTATGACTATAAAGAAAGATTGCATCATATTCATTTGAAAGACGCCAAAGTGTATCCTGAAAAGTTGAATCGAGTAGGAATCATGGCAAATCCTTTGGAATATCATTCGCCAAAACTCCCTGGATTAGGTGATATTCATTGGGGAAAATTTTTCTCTGCTCTTACGGATATTCGTTACAGAGGACCAGTAGTAATTGAAGTAGAAGACAAGGCTTTTGAAGGTTCAGCAGCAGATGTAGAAAAAGCAATCTTGACAGCAAGAAATTATCTAAATCAGTTTTTAGGATAAAATAAAAAAGGTAGTAGAAATGGCTCCTACTACCTTTTTTATTTACAAATATCTGATTATTAGACTATTACCCAATATTAAGGAGCAGGAATCATTTGTATTGTAGCCTTCACTAAACCATAAGGTTTTACTTCAGCTGTACCTTTAAAATCGAAACTTTTAGTTTCCAATTTTACAATGGTAACAGTACCATCCAACCCAATAATGTTTGTATTAGCAACAATCATTTTAGTTTCGTTATCAGAAAATTTCCATGTACCCTTATTATTATTATTTCCGTTTTGATCTATTGCGGTCATTGTACCGTCAGTCTTAAAAAGTGCTCTTACTTTAGAAGCATCATAACTATTTGTAGCCTTTGATCTGCTATAAACACTTACACTTCCCAGAGCATCGGCTTCTGCTTCATTAATAACCCAAGTAACAGCCGTCAATAATTCTGTTTTTGTTTTTGTTGCCACAACAGGTTCGTCTTTTTTACAGCTTGAAACAAAGAGTGTGATAGTCAATAATAATAATGCAATGTTTTTCATGAGTATGAATTTAAGTTGAATGATGTGTTTAAGACAGAGAAACGTTCCAAAACGTTGCATGGAGTTTGGTCAAAAACATTATTTTAAAAACGATTTTTATCAAATCTTATTACAAAAATAATGCTTTTGAATCACTTTTGGTTTTGGAACACAGAGTATCACAAAGTATTTCACAGAGTACCACATAAGAAATGTATTTTGAGACTCTCCCTAATATTGATAATTGGTAACTGATAATTGTTTATTGTCAATTCTACACCAAAAGGGGCTTCACAACTTTTCCCGCTACATCCGTAAGTCTATAACGACGACCTTGGTGTTTGAAAGTCATACGCTCATGGTCTATACCCATGAGGTGCATGATGGTTGCCTGAAAATCATGCACGTGTACAGGGTCTTTTGCTACGTTATAGCCAAACTCATCGGTTTCTCCGTATGTAAAACCTTTTTTCACGCCTGCACCTGCCATCCAAACTGTAAAACATCTTGGGTGGTGGTCACGTCCGTAATTATCAACCGAAAGTTTTCCTTGTGAATAATTAGTACGTCCAAATTCGCCTCCCCAAACCACAAGTGTATCATCTAACATTCCACGTTGTTTCAAATCTTTTAATAAAGCTGCCGAGGCTTGGTCAACATCTTTTGTAATTTTTGCCATTTCAGAAGGGAGATTTCCATGATGATCCCACCCCTGATGATATAACTGAATAAATTTTACATCTTTTTCAGCTAATTTTCTGGCTAATAAACAGTTAGCGGCAAATGTACCTGGTTTACGAGCATCTTCTCCGTACAAGTCAAAGATGTAATCTGGTTCTTTTGAAATGTCAAGCGTTTCAGGTACAGACGTTTGCATCCTGTATGCCATTTCGTACTGACTCACTCTCGAATTAATTTCTACGTCTTTTACATGGTTGAATTGCTCGTTTTGTAATTTCCCTAAATAGTCTAACATTCTTCTTCGAGCCGTTCTGTCCATGCCTTGTGGATCATTCAAATACAAAACTGGGTCTTTGCCTGAGCGAAACATAACTCCTTGATGTTCAGACGGTAAGAATCCATTCCCCCATAATTTTGCGTAAAGTGGTTGGTCTCCATTATTTGAGCGAGACAACAAAACGCAGAAATTTGGCAGGTTTTTGTTATCTGAACCTAAGCCATACGATACCCAAGAACCAATACTCGGACGACCTGCCTGTTGATTACCTGTTTGAAAAAATGTAACCGCAGGGTCGTGGTTGATTGCCTCCGTATTTAAGGTTTTGATAAACGTTACTTCGTCGGCAATTTGGTGATGATGAGGCAAATAATCACTAATCCAAGCACGAGATTGTCCGTGCTGACGGAAAGGGACTTTTCCAATTGCCAAAGGAAATGATTTTTGAGATGCTGACATCCCCGTAAGTCTCTGTGCCCCACGAACTGAATCGGGTAATTGTTGCCCAAACATTTCTTTCAACTTGGGCTTATAGTCGAATAAATCCAATTGAGAGGGTGCTCCCGACTGAAATAAATAGATAATCCGTTTTGCTTTCGGAGCAAAATGAGGTCCTTTAAAACCGTCTCCCGCAAGGGCTTCCAAAGGATTCAGCATCGAACCTAAAGCTGCTGCCCCAAGCGATAAACCCGACTTGAATAAAAATTCACGACGGCTTAATTGATGTTCTACTTCTTGTATGTGATTCATCTTATTGGTTAAAGGTAAACGGTACACGGTGAACTGTAAATGGTACACGGTGAACGGTACACGGTGAACAGAATTTACAACGATAACTCACTGTGTAACAATACCTTTTTTTATATTTTTGTAAATTAAACTATCTTCTTTCGGTAGTGTCGAGTTTTCAAACCTGATACTCAGATATTCTCAAATTTGTTTCTGTTTCTGCCATTTCCTTACTCTTATCCTTGCGTTAATATAGGGCGACGAAGTATTAAATTGTATCATTCTTCCAAGCGTCCATTTGTCATACCAAGAAACTTGATAAAGTTCGTGGTCTGTCTTTTGGTCAATGATAGATAAAATTTCACTAACTGTTTTATCTAATTTTCCGATTAATGTTTCAAAGTCATCCTTTTCATAATCCATGTAAAATTTTTGGGCAAGTTTTCCAAGTTCATTCCACTTAAAACCAGTTTCAGGAAAATCTACGTACTCATTTTTATCCTTTTTTTCGACCCATTTCAAAACCAAACTTCCCCAACCAATTAGATAGGCAACGAGGTTATTTATACTCATTAATGTATCTTTTGGGTGTCCTTCCAGTTCTTTTAAAGTTGTCTTTTGATACGGAATTATCATCAAGTCCTTTTTCAATTTTGAATAATTTATCTCAATTGCTTTTTGCAATTCATCTTTATTTGTCGGGACTGCCATTTA
>JAAFJL010000015.1 GCA_013298865.1 Cytophagales bacterium
AGTAATCTAAACTTCTTCCATCTACACGTGGAGGAGTACCTGTTTTCATTCTTCCAGCCTCAAAACCTAAACTTACTAATTGTTCTGTAATTCCAGTTGCTTTTCCTTCTCCAGTTCTTCCTCCCCCAAAGTTTTTTTCTCCTATGTGGATAAGTCCATTTAAAAATGTTCCATTTGTTAATACAACACTCTTTGCATTAAATACAACTCCTAATTGTGTTTTTACTCCAGTTACTTTATTGTTTTCAATTATTAATTCTGAAACCATTTCTTGCCAGAAATCTACATTTTTATTTTCTTCTAATGCAAGCCTCCATTCTTCTGCAAAACGCATTCTATCAGACTGACATCTTGGCGACCACATTGCCGGTCCTTTTGAACGATTCAACATTCTAAACTGTATCATACTTTTATCTGAAATTATTCCAGACATTCCTCCAAGAGCATCTATTTCTCTTACTATTTGTCCTTTTGCTACTCCTCCCATTGCAGGGTTACACGACATTTGAGCAATTGTATTCATATTCATTGTTATCAACAATACTTTTGAACCCATTGTTGCTGCGGCATGCGCAGCTTCACATCCTGCGTGTCCTGCTCCAACTACTATTACATCATAATTTTTATACATTGTGTTTTGTTAACTTTTGTGTGGATAACTTTGTGGAATGTTCCTTATTCACCCTAAATAGTGACTTTAAAGTCTTTTAAAGCAGTATTTTTTATAAAATGTTCCACGTGGAAACTTTTTTAAATTATGTTAAAATGACTGAATGTAAAAATCTTCTTTTTGCCTCATTAATAAAGATTCGTCGGTAGATTTATCGTGATAACCACAAAGATGAAGAACCCCATGTACTAATACTCGGAGAAGTTCATTTGCAAAATCGACATTAAAAATTGAAGCATTTTCTTTTACTCGTTCAATACTAATAAAAATATCTCCTTCAATATGGTCATCAACTTCTGAATTGTCGAAAGTTATAATATCAGTATAAGTATCATGGTTCAAATATTCAATATTTATACCAAGTAAATATTCATCAGAACAAAAAATATAGTTTAGTTCAGATAGCATATAGTCCTCATTTTCAATTACTTTAGAAAGCCAAGTAGAAATTTGAGTTTCATTAGAAAGAGAAAAATCAATATCTTCAGTGAAAAAGGAAATCATAATATGTTTTTTCTACAAAGATACGACAAGGTTGATGAAAAATGAAAAACATAAAATTCACTCAAAATAAGTCTAATTGTTAATCATTTTTTCAAGAGCAAACATTTCATCTCGTAATCGTGCAGCTGCGATAAAATCAAGTTCTTTTGCAGCTTTATCCATATCAATTTTAACAGACTTTAACTGTGCCTTCAATTCATCCTTAGACATATAAGAAACGACAGGGTCGGCAGCAAGTAGTATTTCTTGTGGTTCAACATAAAACTTTTTAGATTCTTTACCCATCACATCAGCAACAGAAGGCTGATTAATAATATCTTGTTTAGATTTAAGAATAGTTTTAGGAGTTATACTATTTTGCAAATTGTAATCAAACTGGATTGCTCGTCTTCTGTTAGTTTCATCAATGGCTTTTTGCATGGATCCAGTAATCTTATCGGCATACATTAAAACTTTGCCCCTATCATTACGAGCAGCACGACCAATAGTTTGAATTAAAGAACGAATATCACGTAAAAACCCTTCCTTGTCTGCATCCATTATTGCTACTAATGAAACTTCAGGTAAATCAAGACCTTCACGAAGAAGATTTACACCAACGAGTACATCAAAAACTCCAAGACGCAATTCTTTTAAAATTTCAACTCGGTCCATAGTTTTAACCTCAGAATGAATAAACCTACATTTTATACCAACTCTTTCAAGGTATTTTGTAAGTTCTTCAGCCATTCTTTTAGTTAAAGTTGTAATCAAGACCCGTTCTTCTCTTTTTACTCTATCATAAATCTCTTCAAGTAAATTATCAATCTGATTAATGCTTGGTCGAACTTCTATTTCTGGGTCAAGTAAACCCGTTGGACGAATAATTTGTTCAACAACAACTCCATCACATTTCCTAAGTTCGTAATCAGCAGGAGTAGCAGAAACATAGACAGATTGACCAGTAATATTTTCAAATTCTTGAAAGGTTAAAGGTCTATTATCCATTGCACTTGGAAGTCGGAAACCATAATCAACTAATGATTCTTTACGTGAACGGTCTCCACCCCACATAGCACGAATTTGGGGCATTGTAACGTGACTTTCATCGACAACCAATAGGAAGTCTTCTGGAAAGAAATCAAACAAACAGAATGGTCTTTGTCCAGGTTTACGATTGTCAAAAAAACGAGAATAGTTTTCTATGCCAGAACAATAACCTAATTCTCTCATCATTTCCATATCAAACTCAGTCCTTTGCTTAATTCTATCGGCTTCATTAATTCTCCCTTCTGTCTCAAAAAACTTTATTTGCGAAACCAACTCATCTTGAATCTGATAAATGGCATTGTTTAAAACATCCCTTCCAGTTACAAAAAGATTTGCAGGAAAAATTGCAACCATTTTCTCATGACCTAAAGATTTTCCAGTAGTAGGATTAATTCGTTGGATAGATTCGATTTCATCGCCAAAGAAAATTATTCTGTAACCAAAATCGGCGTAAGGTAAATGAATATCAACAGTATCACCTTTTACCCTGAATGTGCTTCTAACAAAATCAGCCTCAGTTCTTGAATAAAGAATTTCTACTAAACGAAATAAAAACTGATTTCTTGAAATGATTTCGCCAACCCCAATTCTTAAAATACTCTTTCTATACTCTTCTGGATTACCCATTCCGTAAATGCAAGAAACGGAAGCAACGACAATAACATCTCGTCTGCCAGACATCAAAGAAGAAGTTGTGGAAAGGCGGAGTTTATCAATTTCCTGATTGATAGCCAAGTCTTTTTCAATATAAGTATTGGTAGAAGGAATAAAAGCCTCTGGTTGATAATAATCATAGTAAGAAACAAAATACTCGACAGCATTATCTGGAAAAAATTGTTTAAATTCTCCGTACAATTGAGCAGCTAATGTTTTGTTATGACTTAAAATGAGAGTTGGGCGATTCAACTGTGCAATCATATTGGCAATAGTAAAAGTCTTGCCAGAGCCAGTAACACCAAGAAGAGTTTGATTTTGCTCGCCATTAACAATACCTTCAACAAGTTGAGCGATAGCGGTAGGTTGGTCGCCAGTGGGTTGGTATTCTGAAGTAAGTTTAAATTCCATAAAAGATTTGAATAACTTATAAAGATACAAAAAATGAAAACTATTCAGAAGGAACAATTCAAATAAGGATAAGAATAATCCAAAAAGTAAATATTTTTCTAAATAACTTCAAAATAAAACGTAATCAAATGTTTAAAAAACTACTGACTATTGGAATGGTAACGATGTTATCATACAATGGAATTTCACAAAAAAAATATGAATCAAACTGGACATCAATAGATTCAAGACCTGTACCAACTTGGTTTGAAGATGCAAAATTTGGAATTTTCATACACTGGGGATTATTCTCTGTACCTGCTTGGGGACCAACTGCAAAGGACAATGTTGGAATTTATGAAAGATATGCAGAATGGTATTGGAAAGGGCTTGAAGATAAAAATAGAGCAAGTAATCCAGCGTTTATGAAGTTTCATGCAAACACTTATGGCAAAGATTTCAAATATCAAGATTTTACAAAAGATTTTAAATGTGAACTTTTTGACCCAAATGATTGGGCTAAAGTATTTGAAAACTCAGGAGCAAAGTATGTAGTATTAACCTCAAAACATCATGAAGGGTTCACCCTTTGGCCAAGTAAACAATCTTGGAATTGGAATGCAATGGACTTAAATCCTCATAGGGATTTGGCTGGAGATTTAATAAAAGCTGTAAAAGGGAAAGGACTAAAAATGGGTTATTATTACTCACTTTATGAATGGTTCAATCCTGTTTATAAAGACAATGTTACAAAGTATGTGGATGAACACATGATTCCACAAATGAAAGACTTAATAAATACCTACAAACCAGATGTACTTTGGACTGATGGCGAATGGGATCACCCTTCTGAAACTTGGAAAAGTACAGAATTTCTTTCATGGTTATATAATGATTCTGCTGTGAAAGAAAACGTGGTAGTAAACGATAGATGGGGAAAAGAAACTCGTGGTAAACATGGGGGAATCTATACAACAGAATATGATTTAATTCATGACCAAAACTCAACAGGATTAGAAATAAACCACCCATGGGAAGAGTGCAGAGGGATTGGCTCATCATTTGGCTTTAGCAGAAATGAGATGCTGGATGACTACTCAACTTCAGAACAATTAGTTCATATTTTGGTCGATAAAGTAGCAAGAGGGGGAAATTTATTACTAAATATTGGGCCAAATGCTGATGGGACAATTCCTGTAATAATGCAACAAAGACTAAGAGATATTGGGGATTGGTTACGAGTAAACGGAGATGCAATCTATGGGTCAAGGAAATGGGAAAAAGCTCCGAAAGTTGGAAAAGATACCAAAGTTTTCTTTACAGCAAAAGGGAAAGACCTATACTTAATCACTACAAAATGGCAAGATTCACCCATTACAGTTGAGGGAGTTCAAGCAGCGAATGTCAAACTTTTAGGTTATAACGGAATTGTTAAAACGATTGCTAAAGGAGGAAAAATGATAATAACCCCTCCTACTCTATCTCCTTCAACAAATCCTTGTCAACACGCTTGGGTTTATAAAATTGAAAATGTTTTATAAAAAGAAAATGAAAAACCCGTCGGTCAAAGACTGACGGGTTTGATTATTTCACTCTCAAAATAAAATTTATTTACCTTTGGCTTCTTCCCAATAAACATCCATTTCTGCTAAAGACATATCTTGTAAGTTTTGCCCATTTTCTTTTGCTTTCTCTTCTAAATATTGAAAACGTTTAATGAATTTCTTGTTAGTTCTTTCTAAAGCTGTTTCAACGTTGATGTTAATGAATCGTGCATAATTGACTAAAGAAAAAAGTAAGTCACCAAATTCTGCTTCTGCTTTTTCAGCGTTAATTGCCTGATTATCAGTAACATTGAATTCATTTTTAAATTCAGCCATCTCTTCTTCTACCTTCTCCCATACTTGATGTTTCTCTTCCCAATCAAAGCCTGCTCCTCTTGCTTTTTCTTGAATTCTCATGGCTTTGACTAAAGCTGGAAGCGATTTTGGTACTCCTCCAAGCACTGATTTATTACCTTCTTTCAATTTTATGGCTTCCCAATTAGACTTTACTTGTTCTTCGGTATCAGCCTTAACATCTCCATAAATATGCGGATGACGATTGATTAATTTATCACAAATTCCATGTAGGACATCAGAAATATCAAAAGCATTAGTTTCAGAAGCAATCTTTGAATAAAAAACTAAGTGCAACATCACATCACCTAACTCTTTTTTTACTTCATTCAAATCGCATTCAAGTATGGCATCAGAAAGTTCATAAGTTTCCTCGATAGTAAGATGTCTAAGAGAATCAATAGTTTGCTTTCTATCCCACGGACATTGTTCTCTTAGTTCATCCATGATGGTTAAGATTCTATCAAAAGCAAGCAATTGATTTATTCTATTTTCATCAAGAGATTTTAATTTAGCTAAATTCATAAATTAGTTTATTTCTGAACAAAATTATGAATTTCTAACTCTATTAAAACAAAAAAAGCCGAAACATTATTCGGCTTCTTAAATTCTTTATAAAATCGTTAAACACCTTTCCACTTAATCGCACAACCAACAGTCTTGGTAAAATTGGTAACAACAGGTTTTCCAGATAAAAGATTGTTCAAAGCGTCTTCGATATAATGTTTGGTAACACCATTGGCGTCCTGAGAATTATCATCAATCGCTCCAATATATTGCATGGTAAATCTATCACCTTCTCTCTTAACAATGTAAGCAGAAGGAGTTCTGGTTGCACCAAAGGCACGGGCAACATCTTGGTTTTCATCTTGCATATAATTAAAACTATACCCTTTTGATTTAGCAACTGCTTTCATGTTTTCAAAAGAATCTTCTTCGTACGCAGAAGGGTCGTTAGGATTGATGGCAAGAACAGGATAACCTTGATTAGCATATTTTTTATCTAAAGCGATAATACGACCCTCATAAGCACGTGAGAAAGGACAGTGGTTACAAGTAAAAATGATAATGTAGCCCTTTGAAGCACGATTTTCACTCATAGAAACCATTTTACCCTCAACACTTTTTAATCTAAAATCAGAAACAGTATCTCCGATTGCATAACCTTTATTATCACTAATTCTGATAAAACTACACAATGAAATAACACTGAAAACTACAACTGACTTTATAATATTTACTTTAAAATTTTTCATTTGGATAATTTGATAACAGTTTGATATTTAGACGTTTAAGAACAATAAAGTAACATTTAGTTCTCAACGGATGAAGGTAGCATAGTCTTCAGGTCTTCTAAGAAAGACATTGCTTTAACAGGTCCTTCATAAAACTTTCTTTTACGCATATTGGTATTTAAAATTAAAGTAGCAGGAATCGTACCAGACCAGTCTTTGTCAATAACATCAATCCATGAATTATAATCTGGTTCATCCAAAAGTAAAACATTGCTATTAATATTTGTAGATTTCAGAAAAGAAGGAACTTTTGTAGCAACATCTTTTGGAAAATCCATACTGATAAACAATACTTTTACTTTCTTTTGAAGGTATTCTTGACTTATTTTTTCAAATATCGGAAGTTCTTCGACACAAGGTTTACACCAAGTTGCCCAAAAATGAACAATTAGGGTAGTGTCATTCGGTTGATTCATAATTTTCTGCAAATCTTCAAACTTAATTACATCAATTTTCGATTGACTAAAACCCTTGTGACAAGAGCTAAAGAAAATTAGAAAAAAGAAAACTACAAGCCGAAAACGCATAAATCACGGAGATTAGTACTTTAAAACGATAAAAATGACTAAATACATAATAAATTTAGCAAGAAAATTTCAATTTTCAAAGCAAAATCACTAACTTTGCGACCCGTTTTGGAAAAACACTTTTACAGGCAAAACATTTGATTGTCAAGCTAATAGAAATTTTCAAGACGTATAATTTTTCAAATCAAACAAATTTAAAATGTACGCAATCGTAGAAATCGCTGGTCAGCAATTCAAAATTGAGAAAGACCGTTACCTTTACACGCATCGTTTGGCGGGTGAGGAAGGCGCTGTACTGGTTTTCGACAAGGTACTCCTTGTTGATAATGACGGAGCCATCACAGTAGGTGCTCCAACAGTAGCAGGTGCAAGTATATCAGCTAAAATCTTAGCTCATGTTCGTGGTGAAAAAGTAATCGTCTTCAAAAAGAAAAGACGTAAAGGTTACCAAAAACAAAACGGACACCGTCAGAATTTGACAAAAATATTAATCGAAGGAATCACAATATAAGGCAGTATTCGAGGTGAAAAGTAAACATTTTGATGTTTGCAATAAACAGAAACTCCGATAAACTTACAAAACAATGGCACATAAGAAAGGTGCGGGTAGTTCAAGAAACGGCCGTGAGTCTCATAGTAAACGCTTAGGCGTAAAAATATTTGGTGGACAGCCAGCAATTGCTGGAAATATTGTCATCCGCCAGAGAGGTACAGCACACAATCCAGGAGAAAATATGGGTATTGGTAAAGACCATACTTTATTTGCATTGGTTGATGGTTTAGTACATTTCAAAAAAGGTTTCAAAGGACGCTCTTATGTAAGTATCATTCCTTTTGATGCTTCTGAAGTAGCTGTTGAAGCGAACGTGAAATCTCAGAAAGTGACAGTTGTTGCTTCAACTCCTGCTGCTGTTGAAGTAGTTGCTGAAGTTGTAGAAGCTGCTGCACCGAAAGCTAAGAAAGCAAAAGCAGAAGGCGATGATTTGAAAAAAATCGAAGGAATTGGTCCTAAAATCGCTGAACTTTTCAATAATGAAGGAATTATGACTTTTGCACAATTGTCAGAAACTTCTACTGAAAGAATGCAAGAAATTTTAAATGCTGCTGGTTCTCGTTATTCATCACACAACCCAGGTACTTGGGCAAAGCAAGCGGCTATGGCTGCGGCTGGTCAGTGGGATGAATTGAAAGCATGGCAAGCAGAAATGGACGGAGGAAAAGAGTAATATCTCCCTCTCCTATTCATAAAAAACCCTGTCTGGAGTATCTGGACAGGGTTTTTTATTGAAAACTGGACAAGATTTTAGGATTATTTATTGCATTAATTCTTTTAAAATGGGCAAAGATTTTAGTTCAGCAATGGAGTCAATATGAAGTTTGAAGAAAATGATAAGGGTTTCTAATAACTGAGTTCGAGTAAGACGGTCTATTTTTACTGAAAAATTATATTCAGATTCCATCAAAATATTAAGAACATCTTCCTGAGATTTATCAAAACTTGGGAGGTTGTGTATCGTTAATTCATGAGAAATTTCGTGGGCTTCTTGCGGTAAAAAACCAAAGAAACGTGCATAATGAAGTAGGAATTGAATATGGAAATTTTGGAAATTTGCACTTTCATCATCAAGCCAAAGAATCGAATCGAAAATAAAGTGAAAAAGAGGTTCATTAGCAGTTTCTTCTTTTAAAGTTTTACCCAAAATTTCGGTAATAAAAAGTGCGATGGATGACTTTGCAAATTCAAATGGAATTGAATGAAATGGCGTATGACATTTGATTTCAGAAATACGGTGAAGACTCTTCTTTTCGTCGTGATAGACCACTAAATCTAATAGAGTTAGTGGCTGAAAGAGAGCAATTTTATTCTTAGATTTTGAACTTCTTACTCCATTTTCAATATAAGATTGAGTACCAAATTGTTCAGTGAAGACCTTTACAATGATAGAAGTTTCTCGGAATGGAATATAATTTATGACAATACCTCTGGTTTTTTGGAGCATTTTTGGTTTTAGCTTTTAACAAAGAAAGAACAATTTTAGAAAAAGTGGTGTTTTCAGAGCAAATTAAGCAAAAGAAAATGACAAGATTAAGTGTAAATATCAACAAAATAGCAACGCTACGTAATGCACGAGGACACGATAATCCGAATGTTGTAAAAGTAGCTCTTGACTGCGAACGCTTTGGTGCAGAGGGAATTACAGTTCACCCCCGCCCAGACGAGCGTCATATTCGTTACCAAGATGTATTGGATTTAAAGGAAGTTATCACTACGGAATTTAATATTGAGGGAAATCCTTCAGAAGATAAGTTTGTGGAATTGGTGCTTCGTGCAAAACCTGCTCAGGTGACACTCGTACCTGATTCTGAAAATGCCATCACCTCCAATGCAGGTTGGGATACTATTAAACATAAATCTCGTCTAATAGATTTGATTCAGGTTTTCAAGAAAGCAGGCATTAGAACTTCAATTTTTGTTGACCCAAATATTGCAATGGTTGAAGGTGCAGCAGAGGTAGGAACAGACCGAATAGAGCTTTATACTGAGCCGTACGCAAGCAATTTCTTCAAAAATAAGGAAATGGCTATCAAAGATTATATTTTGGCAGCACAAAGGGCAAATGAGTTAGGTTTGGGTTTGAATGCAGGACATGATTTAAGTTTGGATAACCTTCGGTATTTCCAACAGAATATCCCACATTTGGACGAAGTGTCAATTGGTCATGCTTTGATTTGTGATGCCCTTTATTTGGGGCTTGAAAATGCCATTCAGTTGTACTTGAGAGAAACAAAAGCAGAGATGTAAAGCGATTGAAAAATCGTAAAATTTATGGAAGCAGTAATTACAAAAAAAGATATTCGTAAACTTGACTTGAACCAAATTAAGGAGTTCTTTGTGAGTCAGGGCGAGCAAGGTTTTCGTGCCAAACAGGTTTATGAATGGCTTTGGAAAAAATCTGTTCAGAATTTTGAAGAAATGACGAATCTCTCGAAGAAAACCAGAGAGTTTTTGGACGAAAACTTTGAAATTAGAGCGGTTCAAGTATCTGAAAAACAGGTCAGTAACGATAGAACTATCAAATCAAGTTTTGAATTGTTTGATGGTAATTTGGTAGAAGGTGTACTAATTCCTTCTGATGACCGAATGACCGCTTGTGTGTCGTCTCAGGTGGGTTGCTCGCTTACCTGCAAGTTTTGTGCAACAGGTTACATGGATAGAAAGCGAAATCTTGACCCTGCTGAAATCTATGACCAAGTAGTAAGAATCCGTGACCAAGCCGAAAGTCATTACCAAACACCACTCACAAATATCGTGTATATGGGCATGGGCGAACCACTTTTAAATTACGCAAATGTCTTAGAATCAGTTAATTATATTACTTCTCCAGAGGGTTTAGGAATGTCACCGAAACGAATTACAGTTTCTACGGCGGGTATTGCTAAGATGATAAAAAAACTGGGAGATGATGAAGTGAAGTTCAATTTGGCACTTTCTTTACACGCTGCTAATGATGTTAAACGAAATACGATTATGCCAATAAACGAGAGTAATACTTTGGAGGCTTTGAAGGAATCGTTACTACATTTTTATAAAAAAACAGGTAACAGAATCACTCTGGAATACATCCTTTTCTATCGTTTTAATGATACATTAGAAGACGCACAGGAGCTTTGGGAGTTTGCAAAACAGTTTCCATGTAAAATCAATATTATAGAATACAATCCAATTGCAGAAGCCAATTATACCAACACAGACCCCCAAACCTTAGATAAATTTGCCAAGTATTTAGAAGCAAAAAATATGATTATCAACGTGAGGCGTTCAAGAGGAAAAGACATTGATGCTGCTTGTGGACAGTTGGCTGGTAAGAAAGTAAAATTGGAAGCGAATTGATTTGAAAATAGGTCTAAATTCCTACAAAACGAGCATCAATATGGATAAAAAAATCCTACAAGGTTTTAAAAACTTGTAGGATTCAACCAGAAAAATGTAGAAAATTATTACATTTTTACCAAAGTATTTCCTCTCAACACAGGTAAAACATCGTACAAATCTTGTTGTAAACAAAATGCTATATCTTTCTGAATACCAAGACGTTGCAATCTTTTTACGTGTGAAGACGTTGCTACATAACTCAGTAAATCACTCTTTGCATTTTCGTACTGACGCAACGCCATTAGAGCAGAGTCGTCTTCAATCATAAACTCATTTTTAAGGTTTTCTACCAATGCTCCCGCAAAGAGTGTATCTTCCAAATTCGGTTTGCCTTTCCATCCTGCACAAAGAACCAAAACATCATACTGAACATCTTTCAAGTACTTCGTCAAAGCTCCCAAATTCAAAAAAGAGCCAATCATGACTTTTACTGCCGTCTTTGATTTTGTAATAGCCAAAGTTCCGTTGGTGGTAGTTACACAAATCGTTGCTCCTTTCACTTTTTCTACCATGTAACTAAAAGGTGAATTGTCAAAATCAAAACCTTCTGGTGTTTTTCCATCACGTTCTGCTGCGGCAAGATACCCTTGTTGTTGATAGTTTACACATTCATCAACTGTGGCAACTGGAATAATTCCTTCTACGCCATGAGCAAATGCGGTAGTCATACAAGAAGTAGCTCTGAAGACATCAACAACGACAACAATGGAGTTTTCGATGTTATAAAGATGAAGTAACTCTGGGGAATAACAAACGTCTATTTTTTGCATTTTTATAAGAAATCTAATTTTGTACTAAGTCTCAAGTCCTAAGTATTAAGTATTTTTGGAACCATAAATTCTGAGCATGTTTGAAAAAATTTGTAATTAGCGAATGGCAAAACTTAGGACTTGATACCTAATACTTAGTACAGTGCCACAAATTTTTAATTAAACACTACCCTTTCAGAAATGGCATTTTTGTAACCACTGCTTTTAAGTATTTATTACGAATATTGATGTAAATTTCAGAACCATTCTTAGCATATTCTGTTACTATATAGCCCATTCCGATACCTTGATTCAATGACGGCGACTGCGTACCTGAAGTAACTTCCCCGATAATATTTCCTGCGGCATCCATGATTTCGTAATGTTGGCGAGGAATGCCTCTATCAATCATTTCAAAACCAACTAATTTTTTAGTAGCACCATTTGTTTTGATAGATTTGTGTAATTCAGAGCATATAAACTCTTTGTTGAATTTGGTAATCCAACCCAAACCTGCTTCTATTGGCGATGTGGCATCATCAATGTCATTTCCGTAAAGACAATAGCCCATTTCAGTACGTAAAGTATCTCTTGCACCTAAGCCAACTGGAACTATTCCGAACTCCTCCCCTGCTTCAAAAATGGCTTTCCACATAGCAGTGGCATCTTTATTCCAAACATAAACTTCAAAACCTCCTGCTCCAGTATAGCCAGTTGACGAAATTAAAACGTCTTCAACTCCAGCAATAACCCCAGATTTGAAAGTATAATATTCCATTGAATCCAAGTCTAAATCAGTCAACTTTCTGAGTGCATCAATCGCTTTCGGACCTTGAACTGCAAACAAACTTAATTGGTCCGAAATGTTTTCCATCTCTACGCCAAAAGTATTATTTTGCACTAACCAATTCCAATCCTTTTCGATATTAGAGGCATTTACCACTAAATAATATTCGTTTTCATTCCAACGATACACCAAAAGATCATCAACGATTCCTCCTTTATCGTTCGGAAAACATGAGTATTGAACTTTGCCATCGTACAAAGCCGAAACGTCATTAGAAGTTACGTATTGGAGAAACTCAGTAGCTCGCTCGCCCTTAATCACGAACTCGCCCATGTGAGAGACATCAAAAACGCCAACATCATTACGAACTGCCAAATGCTCCTTGATAAGATTTGTATATAAAACGGGCATTGAAAAGCCTGCAAAAGGAACCATTTTTGCTCCTAAAGCTACGTGTACGTCGTTGAGGTGAACTAATTGTAAGTTTTCAGTTTGTTCCATGAGGGAATTTGATTTGTTGATTTTTTACAAAAGTACAACAAATTAGCTTTGCGTGATTAGCTTTTAGCTTTCAACTTTTGAAGAAGATTTCATAAATAGTTGATTATCTTTGACACCAAAATCATTAGCAATATTTCTTTTATGAACGAATTATCACTTACCATTATCTTGATTGCCGTCACCGTCGGGATAAGCCTTTATGCTTGGCAAAACGAGGATTTTATGTCAAAAATGATTATGAATCCTTACCAAGTTGACCGCAAGAAGGAATACTGGCGTTTTCTGACTTCGGGTTTTATTCACGCAGATTATATGCACTTGTTCTTCAATATGCTCAGTTTTTACCTTTTTGGCAGAAATATTGAGTATAAATTTCAGTCATTATTTGGGCAAAATTTAGGGGCGATTTACTTCTTGATTTTATATCTTGCAGGAATTATTATATCGGATATTCCTTCGTTTATTAAGAACAGAGGCAACTTTTACTACAACTCACTTGGAGCTTCGGGTGGTGTATCTTCTATCATATTTGCGGGAATTTTGTTTTTTCCAACAGGAAAAATATACCCATACGGTGCAATTGGTATTCCAGGGTTTATCTACGCAATTTTATATATTTGGTACTCAATTTCAATGTCGAAACGTGGCGGAGACAACATCAATCATTCGGCACATTTGTACGGTGCATTGTTTGGGGTAGTTTTTACATTATTGATTTTCCCTGCTGTTTTTCCAAGTTTTATTAGTCAAATTACGGCTTGGGTTGGTAGTTTTTAGGAAAGTAGTGAGCTATGAGCTGTTAGCTACGAAATAAATTCCTCGCTCAAAGCTCATTGCTCACAACTCAAAGCAAAAAAAAACATTTATGCAGAAAAAAAGAATTGCCATTTTAGGTTCAACAGGTTCGATTGGTACTCAGGCATTAGAAGTAATCGAGGCGAATCAAAATCGGTTTGAAGTAGAAGTCCTGACGGCACAGAATAACGCAGATTTATTGATTGAACAAAGTCTAAAGTTCAAGCCAAATTGTGTTGTTATCACGAACGAAAACCTTTACGGAAAAGTAAAAGAAGCCCTCGCACATACAGATGTGAAGGTATTTGCAGGCATGAAAGCCGTTGAGGAAGTTGTGCAAATGGATACAGTTGATATTGTCCTAACTTCTATGGTTGGTTATGCAGGTTTGTTGCCAACAATCAAGGCAATTGAAGCTGGTAAAAACATCGCACTTGCCAATAAAGAAACCTTGGTGGTGGCGGGTGAAATTATCACGAAATTAGCCCAAGAAAAAGGCGTAAATATCTATCCAGTTGACTCTGAACACTCAGCAATTTTTCAATGTTTAGTGGGGGAATTTCATAATCCAATTGAAAAAATCATTCTCACAGCATCAGGAGGACCATTTCGAGGAAAAAAACAAGCTGATTTAGCCCAAGTTACAAAGGCTCAGGCACTCAAACACCCCAACTGGGTAATGGGAGCAAAAATCACGATAGATTCTGCCAGTTTGATGAACAAAGGATTGGAAGTTATTGAAGCAAAATGGTTGTTTGGCGTAGAACCTTCGCAGATAGATGTGGTTGTGCATCCGCAGTCGATTGTGCATTCGTTGGTGCAGTTTCAAGACGGTTCAATGAAGGCTCAAATGGGTTTGCCAGATATGAAATTACCGATTCAGTTTGCCTTGGGTTTTCCAGATAGACTAAAGTCGGATTTTCCCCGTTTTGACTTCACAAAATATCCTTCTCTCACTTTTGAACAACCCGATACAAAAACATTTCGTAACTTGCAGCTTGCTTTCGATGCCATGGCAAAAGGGGGTAATATTCCTTGTATCATGAATGCCGCCAACGAAATTGCGGTGGAGGCTTTTTTACAAGATAAAATCGGTTTTTTGCAAATGTCAGATTTGATTGAAACTTGTATGACCAAAGTGGCGTTTATAACCAAACCAAGTATTCAAGATTATATCCAGACAGACGAACAAACAAGGATTTTTGCGAAAGAACAATTAGGAAGTTGATGAATGTAAAGTTTAAAGTGTAAAGTCAATGAGTATAAAGTAGATGAGTGTAAAGTGTAAAGTTAATGAGTGTAAAGTGTAAAGTTAATGAGTGTAAAGTTTAAAGTTAATGAGTGTAAAGTGTAAAGTTAATGAGTGTAAAGTTTAAAGTTAATGAGTGTAAAGTGTAAAGTTTTAAGCCCAACTTTCAACTCATAAACTCTCAACCTTCAACTTTATACTCATTGACTCATAAATCTTCAATTCGCAAATTTAATCATCTCATTATCAATAAGTTAAAAATAAAAATTTACAATTAAAAGCAGAGAATTTATCAACAAATGTTCACAATTTGTTAATAAGTGTAAAAGAAAAAATGGAAGGATTAATTAAGTTAGCACAGTTCATACTGGGACTGTCAATTTTGGTAAGTTTGCACGAATTTGGACACTATATCACGGCGAAATGGTTCAAGATGAAAGTAGATAAATTCTATCTTTTCTTCGACTTCTTGTTCCCTGTTCCCTCTCTCCTCAACTTTGCTCTCTTCAAGAAAAAAATTGGTGATACCGAATACGGTTTGGGTTGGTTTCCACTTGGTGGTTACGTGTCAATTGCGGGAATGATTGATGAAACCCAAGACGCTTCAACATTGGCAGCAAAACCAGAACCTTGGGAATTTCGTGCAAAACCAGCTTGGCAACGCCTCATCGTGATGTTAGGTGGAATTATCGTAAATGTAATCCTTGGGGTTTTGATTTATTGGGGTATTAACTACAATGTTGGGAATAATTTTGTCTCTAAAACTGAACTTAACAAAAATGGAATTTACGCAGGAAGAGTCGGAAAAGATGTTGGTTTTCAGACGGGGGATAAAGTATTGAAAGTGAATGGTCATGATTTTAAGGAATATTCAGAATTGACAAGTGCAATTTTGGACAAAGGGTTGACTTATACAGTTGAAAGAAAAGGGCAAGTGACTGATATTCAGATACCTGACAATTTTTTGAATAAATTAACAGAGAAAAGAGGCGAGTTTATTAGTCCACTTACAGCTTTTAAAGTAGGACAAGTTGTAGGACCAAAAGCACCGTCGTTTTTAGATAAGATATTCGGAAATAACAAACCACAAGAAACACCAGCCTTTGATTCGGGCATGAAGGATGGAGACAAAATTGTTTCCTTGAATGGTAAACCAGTTCTGTTTTTTGAGACATTTGCAGAAGACCTTGCTTTGCAAAAAGGAAAGAAAATTAATATTGCTGTTGAAAGAGGAGGAAAAATTGATTCCCTGAAAATGAAAGTAACTGATGAGGGAAAAATCGGTTTTGCGGCAGATAAAATAATTGACTATACTCATGAAGATTACACGCTTTTTCAGGCATTGAGCGTAGGTACAACGGACGCATTCAATGTGATTTGGCAAAATATTAAAGGATTCAAACGCATTTTTGCGGGGGATGTCAGTGCGAGAAAAGCATTGAGTGGTCCTTTCGAGATTGCTGATATGTACGGTTCGTCATGGAACTGGCTCAACTTCTGGACACTCACAGGAATGTTATCTATGGCATTGGCATTCATGAATTTCTTACCAATCCCAGCCCTCGACGGTGGTCATGCTTTGTTTTTGATGTATGAAATCATTACGGGTCGTCCACCTTCAATCAAATTCCAAGAAAGAGCCCAACAAGTAGGGACTTTAATCTTGTTGGCATTGATGGCATTCGTGATTGGAAACGGAGTATTCAAAAAGTTTTTTTAGAGAGTAAAATAACATACGTTTCATGTTAAAAAGGGTTCAGCAAAACACGATTTGCTGAACCTTTTTTTGTTGTTATCGCCTAAAATGCCATCTTACCCTCACTCCTATTCACGCCTTCAATAGTTCATTTCACGCCCCGTTTCTTCCTCTTCACACTTCCGAGGGCAACTAAATCGCCCTTTCTAACGGTTTTAACCTTGAATTTCACTCAAACAATAATTTATTAAAAACTCAAAATTATCATGAAAAATCTCAGAAATTTATTCCCCCTAAAAGCACTTTTGGTATTAGCTTCAGTAGCAGTTTTTACTGCTTGTAAGAAGGACGAAGTAGTTACTCCTCCAGCAAAGGACATCGTTGAAACTGCACTTTCTCAAACACAATTCTCAACTTTGGTTGCAGCATTGACAAAGGCAGATTTAGCTTCAGCTTTGAAAGGTACAGGTCCATTCACAGTTTTTGCTCCGAACAATACAGCTTTCACAACAGCAAAGATTACGAGTTTGGATGGTTTGACAAAAGAGGCTTTAACGCCGATTTTGACTTCACACGTAGTTGGTGCGAGAGTATTAGCAGCAGATGTTAAAAGTGGTGCAGTGCCAACTTTAAACACAGCCAACGGTATTTATTTATCGAAGAACGCTGATGGTGTTTTCATCAATGGAACAATTAAGGTAATCCAAACAGATGTAACAGCTTCAAACGGTGTAATCCATATTATTGATAATGTGATTATTCCTGCGAAAGAATCGTTGGTTACTATTGCTGCTGGAAATAAGGATTTCAGCGAATTAGTAAGTTTGGTTTTGAAGGCTGACCCAGCTGTGGCAAAAGCCCTAACAGATGCTTCTGCGACTGGTTTTACAGTTTTTGCTCCTACAAATGCTGCTTTTACAGAATTGTACAAGACTACGCCAAAAGCAACTTTGTTAGATCCTAAGAATGTAAAACTTTTAACAGACGTATTGCTATACCATGTAGTACCAGGAAGAGTATTCTCAACTGATTTACCAAATGTTTCTGGTGAGGTAGGAACAGCAAATCCAACTGCAAAATTGACATTTGATTTAGCTGGTGGAGCAAAAGTAAAAGGAAAATCAAGTGGAAACTCTACTATTACGGCTGCTAACATTTTGGCTACAAATGGAGTTATACATGTAATTGACAAAGTGTTGCTTCCATAAGAGTAATAAATAGAGAGTGCAGGGGTTGAGAATTGCAGATATTGATGTTGCAGTTTTCAACCCCTACTTCTTTCACTAAAACTTCAAGAAACCATGTTTTCCCATCCCTATCGTTACCTTTTTATTGTCTTATTAGCGGGGTATTCTTTGGTGAATACTTGGCTTGTCGAGACTTTAGTTCACTATCCTATTGAGGTGAGTAATGAGATTCTTTTAGCGATTTTTCTGGTATTATGTTTCGCTATTTGGGAGGGAAATCGTCTTTTAGAAAACTACATTTCAACTAAAAAATTTGAGCATCTATGGGTAAAAATACTAAGCATATTCGGGGGAAGTTTAGTAATGACAGCCATCCTGACTATGATACTTGGGCTGTCGGTAGCTTATTTCATCCTGCCATTCAATCTGCCCTCCCTCCTATTACCAATGAAACTCCTGACAATGTTTGCCTTCCGAATCAACCTCTTCCTGAACGTCCTGAACATCATTTTCCTCTACGTGAAGCAATTGGAGAAAACCCAGTCGGAGGTGGAACAATTCAAGAAAATAAGTGTACAGGCACAACTACAAGCGGTTCGGAATCAGATTAATCCTCATTTTTTGTTCAATAATCTTAGTGTTCTCAGTGCGATGATTCCGACCGATACCGATGCTTCGATAGAATTTGTTCGTCAGTTTTCAAAAGTGTATCGCTATGTTCTGAAAAGCCATGAAAAAGAGTTAGTAGAACTTGGCGATGAACTGGACTTTATAGAGTCTTATTTTTACTTAATGCAAAAAAGATTCGGGGCAAGCCTCAGTGTGAACATTGATGTCTCAGAAAATCTTCGGAATGATTACATTGTTCCTGTGGCTCTGCAAATGTTAGTAGAAAATGCAGTGAAGCACAATATTGTTTCCAAAAGTCGCCCTCTGACAATAGATATTTTCAATGAAGACAACAAATACCTGATTGTTCAAAACAACTTGCAGGTGAAAGACGTTATAAGAGAACATTCGACACAAGTAGGTTTACAAAATATCATGCAACGGTATGAGTTTTTTGGTAAAAATACTGTGAAAGTTATAGCCACTGACCATTTTTTTATGGTAAAAATACCTCTCCTTCAACTCAATCATAGTGTTGAGGAGTCTATCTTTAAAGTGGCACAAGTAGCCTAATAACAATGAACGTACTTATCTTAGAAGACGAAACCCTTTCGGCACAACGAGCTAAAAGCCTATTAAAAGAGCATGATTCTAATATTTCTGTATTGGAAACAATTGACTCTGTTGAGGATGCTACCACTTGGTTTAGCAAAAACCCTGAGCCAGATTTGATGCTTGTGGACATCCATCTTTCTGATGGTTCAAGTTTTGATTTATTCAAGAAAATCTCTGTAAAAAGCCCCGTTATTTTCACGACAGCTTATGACCAATATGCTATTCAGGCTTTTAAACTTAATAGTATTGATTACCTTTTGAAACCCCTCGACAAAAAAGAATTAGGCAACGCCCTCAATAAATATTACTCCCTTACCAACGACCAGAAAAGTCTTCAGTCAGTTGACATACAACGGATTTCGCAGACCTTGCAGTCGATGAATAAAAAGTATAAAAATCGGTTTTTGGTAAAATATGGAGATAGTATTCAGTTTAAAAATGTAGAAGAAATCGCTTATTTTTTCGCTGATGATAAAATAATCTACTTGGTTTCCAACGAAGGAAAACGTTACATCGTTGACTTTAAATTAGAGCAATTAGAAGACCTCCTCGACCCACAATATTTCTTTCGTTTAAACAGAAAAGTTATTGTTAGAATTGACTCGGTACAAAAGATTAAGTCAATGATTAACAGTAGGTTACAAGTTTTTTTGAAACCTAATTTTGAACAAGAAATTTTTGTCAGCAAAGAGCGTGGTTCAGAATTTAAGACATGGATTGATCAATAATTTCGTGTCCTGCTTCCCAACCTAAAATTGCTTTTTTACGGTATTCGCCCCAACGATAATTGCCAGTTGTTCCTACTTTTTGAATGACTCTATGACAAGGAATCAAATAGGCAATATTATTTGCCCCAATCGCTGAACCAACTGCCCTTTGTGCGGTTGGTTTTTCTATTAATCTCGCAATATCTTCATAACAAGCCAATCGTCCAGAGGGGATTTTGAGTAAGGCTTCCCAAACCTTTATCTGAAAATTTGTTCCTCTCAACAAAAGCGTAATTGGTTTTTTATCTAAACTTTCCACAAAAATCTGAGAGATGTAAACAGAGGTTTCGTCTTGATTTTCAATGAAATCGGCATTAGGAAACTCGTTTTTTAGTCGGATTAGCTCATCAATTGCTTCATTGGCACGCAGAAATGTCAATTCTAAAATTCCCCGAGCGGTTGTCGCTATAAAGCCAAAACCAAAAGGCGTATCATGTGTACCGTAAGTAATGGTTAGCCCCTCTCCTTTTCGTTTGAATTCGGCGGGAGTCATTGCTTCATAAGTAACAAAAAGGTCATGCAAACGAGACGAACTCGAAAAGCCCATCTGTACCGTTGTGTCCAACAAATCTTTGGTTTCGTTCAAGATATTTTTTGCATATTCTTTCGTCAGGAAACGCATAAATCTTTGTGGCGAAGTCCCTGCCCATTTACTAAACATTCTATCAAAATGAAACTCCGAAAGATTCACTTCTTCGGCAATTTCTTTCAGCGTTGGTTGGCGTTGAAAATTATCTTCAATGAATCGAATCGCTTGTTCAATTCTCTGATAATCAATGTGTTGTTGAGTACTCATGGTTTTGATTTTAGGTTAAATGGAGCTTTTTACAAACTAAATATTTTTTTATTTTGCATCATGAAAAATAATACCCAGCGTATGCCGAATGCCAGAACGAATTTTAGAAACGCCGTGTCTCATATTGGTTCGGTAGTATCCTTTTGTACCTTTTACTGGACGAAAATTTGTTGTAAAAATCAGAATATCTCCCTGGCTTGGCGTTAGTACTTCGGGAATTGACTGCATCCTTGGGCGTTGTTCTACCAAAACGAACTCGCCACCTGTGAAATCTCTTTGTGGTTCATTCAGGAAAATCACCATTTGGAACGGAAACCAAATATCTCCGTACAAATCTTGGTGGAGGGCATTGTGTCCGCCTTCAGTATATTTTAAAATCAAAGGAGTTGGACGGTTTTGCCCATTTTCATGACAAATTGTTAATAAATCTTCATGTTTTTCTGGAAATAACTCCTTGATATTCAAGACGTTCATCCAACGATTTGCCACTTTTGCTAAATGTGGATAAACTTCTGTTCGTAATGTCTGAATGATATTTGGCAATGGATAAGCAAAATATTTATACTCGCCAAGTCCGAACTGATACCGAGCCATATTGATAACAGAACGATAAATAGGTTGACTGTACAATGCTATCAATTCATCGCATTCAGTTTGTGTCAGAATTGATTTTAAGGTTACAAAGCCTTTGTCGGAAAGCTCTTCGGATATAACTTCCCAATTAATGTTTTTGAGCATCTAATTTGAACGTTTTGGAATAATGATTTTGTTAATATTATGAAGCAAAGGTATTTCAGAGAAACTTGATTTCTCATCTGAATTTTGCTGAAAATTAAGATTAACAAATAAAAAAATCATGGAAAATACAGTTTTGCATAAAGCCGAATCTCGTGGACACGCAAACCACGGTTGGTTAGACAGCCACCATACATTTAGTTTTGCCAATTACCACAACAAAGACAGAATGAATTTTGGGGTACTCAGGGTGTTAAATGATGATATTGTTGACGGTGGCAGAGGTTTCGGAACACATCCACACGACAACATGGAAATCATCAGTATTCCACTCGAAGGCGACCTTGAACATCACGACAGTATGGGCAATACCGCCATTATTCGCCATGGAGATATACAGGTAATGAGTGCAGGAACGGGGATTTACCATAGCGAAAAAAACAAAAGCCACGGCGAACCAGTCAAGTTTTTACAGATTTGGATGTTTCCGAACAAAGAAGATGTAACGCCACGTTATGACCAAATCACGCTTGATGTAAATGACCGTCATAACAATTTCCAACAAATACTTTCTCCTAATCCAGACGATGAAGGTGTTTGGGTTCACCAAAATGCGTGGTTTAGTTTAGGGAAATTTGATAAAGATTTTACCACAGATTATACCATCAAATCTCCTGAAAACGGGATTTATGCTTTCGTGATAAAAGGTGATGTGAATATTAATGGACAAGTGCTTGGTTCACGTGATGGTTTTGGCGTTTGGAATACTGATAAAATCAATGTAAAATCCTTGTCAGAAGATGCAGAGGTACTTTTAATGGATATTCCGATGGATATGGAAGGGTAGGAGAGGAGTGTCATTAAATTAAGGAAAAACAAGGAATAAGGAATGAAAAATTTAGAAGTGTTGCACTATCCAATACAACCTAATTCCTTGTTTTTATTTAATTTAGTTCACTCACAACATCAAATAAGTATCATCTTGAAAAATGCCTAATGGTAAGAAGCCATCTCGCCTAAAAATACCTGCAACTTTCTGAGGATTCCCTCCTGCAAAGGCATAAAGTGTAAGTATTTTTTCTTCTTTCCAAGTTGGAGAAGTTGTTTGAAAATAGCCCTCGGCATCACATAAAATATTTTGTTTTTTATCTAAAACTAAACGTAAGTCATTGATAATCATTGGTATATCATTCACGAAAGGATACTTTGCGATTTGTTCAGTTCGTTGCTGATATGCCGTGTTCCAAGCATTGGAGAAATCGGGTTGTGTCAAAAATGTTTCTGCGTAACCTTTTTGTAAATTAACTACCGCACGGTGTGGAGTTACTGAGGGGAAAAATGCCAATTCGGCTTCGAGGATAGTCCCAGGAATCACTGTATTTTCAAGAGGGGAGAAGGGAGTTCCAAAATTCAAAATCAATGCCGAACGATTCGTTTTTGTTCCCCAAAGCCAATTACGTTGAATTGTTATTCCCTCAGATTCTTCTTGTTCTTGTCCTAAAGCAATCCAAACATCTTTTACTTTTTCAGCATCAGGATTTTGCAACAATTCTTTTTGAGACTGATTCCAACCCACCAAATTCTTGACGGTCTGTTGCCAGTCAGGAGATAATTTTTCTGAATTTTTGAAGGCTTCAATTAATAAAAACAACTCTGCAGCGATACGGAGAGCATTAATTTGCCAGTCATTATTTTGGATATAATTCAAATCTCGGAAAGCCCGCACACGACCAGCCAAACCAGTTGCTTTTGCGTCCACCATTCGAGCAGCGATTTGCTCGAAAAAGCGAGCATCTTTACTCGGAAGTGCCAAAAATCCCGTTCTAACTAAATCTTTGAGCCATAATTCTAACTCAGCCACGCCAGCTTCTACCTGAGAAAGGCGTTCGTTTTGCCGTTTTTCTTTTCCTTTCTGAGCTTTTTCTTCTGCTTCTGGAGATACTTCTTGGGGAGTTTCCGCTTTCTTTTCCGCTTTTTCTGTTCGTTTATCAATCCATTCTTTTACCCAGTCGGGTTCGGTGGAGGTTTCCGTAAAAACATCTTTTTGTTTAGCAAAAGCTAACATTAAACCTATGCCATGTTTACAAGGAAATTTAAAAGAAGGACACGAACATTTAAAGGCAGTATTTTGTAAATCTACCTGAGTTCGGTACGGTTTTGAGCCACTACCTTTGATTTCGCCCCAAAGAACACGGTCATTAAACTGGACAGATGCCCACCCCGTTGCATTTGAGAGTCCTTTGCCAGCTTTCAACGATGCGGCATCTGGGGCAAGAGTTTCTATTTGTTGTTCTGTAAAATTCAAGGTGTTGTTTTTGATTTTCTTGGATAAGAAAGGTAAGCAATTTTATTGAAACTCAATTCTCAGAAGATTGATTTTAGCATGATTAATTTTGTATATTTGTTCAGAATTTAACCCTAATTTAATCCGCCCAGCTTCGTACATTTTTTGTAGCTATCTGTAAATTAGACATTTACCTAACTTCACTCCAACAGACAACCTCTTAATACTTTCTCTCCATTATGTTGTTTTTTAACTATAACCATGAAAAAAACTGTACTTACCACAATACTGAACCTCGGTTTTGCTTGCCTATTTTCGAGTATGACAAAAGAAGAAGGCAAATTTAAAATTTTCTGTTTTAACAAAGGAGTACTAACAGAAGAAGGCTTTAAACTGTCTCAATACGACTACGATAGTACTTGGCAAAACTTTCTAACCAAAGTAGATTTATCAAAAGCATCATTGGTTTTGGACGATTCCAAAATCAAAAGCTACACTTGGGAAAATCAAGAATTGACTATTTCCGAAGATGGTTTTCAAGCATTAAAAGAATTTGAGAAAAGCAATAGACATCTTTCGCATTGTAAATTCATTGTAGTGCTGAATAACCAGAGAATTTATTCGGGGGAATTCCTTTCATATATGTCGGCGATGGCTGTTAGGCATCCAGTCATTCATTATGACCTCGGTGCAATGTCTAAGAAAACAAATACAATCAGAATTTTTCCAGAGCATACCATCGAGGAATATAGTTTTTTCCCTACAAAAACTCGTGGTATCACAGCAACAGAAGAAATAAAAAACTATTTTTCGGTCATCAATAAATTAAAATAAAGGGAACTTAAAGGTTGACTTTAGCTCTATTCTTTGTCCTGTTTCTCCTGATTTTCGTGCAGCTTCTATAATATCCAAAACGTGCAAAGCGTGTTCTGGAGTAATAAGGCATGATTTTCCAGTAGAGAGGCTTTCTGCCACTGTTGATGCCCCCATTTCCCACACATATTCACGAGGGTCTTCAACGTATCGTTTTCCTTTTTCATCATCAAAAGTTGCCAAATCTACGCCAGAAGGTGCCCAGTCGTACCCGATGAGTTGCATATTGCCATGTGTTCCCAGAATCGTTATTGTTCCCCGATGTTGCCCTTTGCCTCCATGACCATAAGGGTCAAAAAAGTTGAATCCACACATCACATGAGACAATATGCCATTGCCGTGATTCATTACAACCATTGAATTATCTTCTGCTACAACATCAATTTTGCCCTTATCGTCAACCGTTCGTTGAGGAGTAATAATGGTTGTCATAGCAATTACAGACTGCACTGGACCCAAAATACCTGTCAGGGAAGCCAGGTTATAAACGCCTAAATCGGGCAGACTACCTCCTAATTTTTCATAGAAAAAAGCAGACCAAGAAGGTCCCGTATGACCATAATGAGCGGTTGCGGCTGCAACTTTGCCGAGTTTCCCGTCTTTTATTGCTCTTGCCATAAACTCAAATTGTGGGGACATCACGACTGCTGGAGCACCCCAAATTTTCAATCCTCTATCTTTAGCCATTGCCAAAACTTCCTTGCCTTCTGCATAAGAATTGGCTAAAGGTTTTTCGCTCCAAATATGTTTGTTGGCTTTCAGGGCGATTTTATTCAGTCGTCCATGTTCTTGCATATTGGTGGTGTTGACCAACATTTCAAAATCTGCTCCTGCCAAAAGTTGGTCAATATGAGGAAAGTGTTTTGGAATCTTATATTTCTCGGCAGCAAGTTTTGCTCTTTCAGGAATAATATCACAAGTTGCAACTAATTCTACATACTTTGATTTGGACAGATGAGGCAAGTACATATTTGACACACTGCCACAACCAATAATTGCGACCTTAATCTTACGGGGTTCGCTCTCATTTGCCATCAGAGCAAGCGGTGACAAAAAAGCCCCAACTCCCACTGTTTGGATGAATCTTTTACGAGACACTTTTTTATTTATTGTCATATCGAAGGTATTTTGAATTAGCACATCAATTTAAAAAGAAATTTCTCTTCTTTGTTCAGTAATTCAATTTTTTCTCCAAGAAATCAACTCTGATTAAACGTTTGTGAAATCCAGAAAAACAACATTAAAATTTGTAAATATCTGATATTCAATGGTTTAAAATAGATTTATAAAATTTTCAGCAATTTCTTTTTTGGCAAAAGACCACGTGAGAGGTCAAATATGATTAGCCATACGTGAAACGTATGGAATTAAAATATGAGCGAATTCAACCCCACTTGGGGTTGAAGCAACAGATTAATCATTTTTCCCCGAGTTTCACTCAGGGCTAATCAAATTTAATCCTTTCAGGATTCCAAAAAGAAGTTGCTAAAAACTTTTTAAATTAAAAATTCCTAAAATTTGCAACATATTCAGACAATCAATTGTCATTAGTTTGAATTTCAGTTTGTAACCCCAAATCCTCAACCCCCAACGCTGGAACAGACTCTTTACATAGACCATAATTTACCACTTGTTGAGGCTTGCCGTCGGGGCGAACGGAAAGCACAATATGAGGTTTATAAATTATACTCGAAAGCTATGTTCAACGTAGCCATGCGGATTTTGAATCATGCCGCAGAAGCTGAGGACGTACTTCAGGATGCCTTTTTGGATGCGTTCCAAAAAATCAATGACTTCCGCCAAAACAGTACCTTCGGGGCTTGGCTGAAACAAATTGTCGTGAATCGTGCAATTAATCAGCTTCGCCACCGCAAGGTTGATTTCATTGATATTGATGATGTTGGAGATTTTGAAGACCGAGAACCTTTTGACGAAGAGGCTCTTGAATACCAACTTAACCGTGTTCAGAAATGTATTTTACTGCTACCAGATGGCTACCGAACTGTGCTAAGTCTCTATCTGTTAGAAGGTTACGACCATGAGGAAATCGCTGAGATTCTGGGTGTAGCAGAGTCAACTACTCGTACGCAGTACATCCGTGCAAAGAAAAAGTTATTAGAAATTTTAGCCAAAAGCTAAGGAATACAATGAAAAAGACAAAAATTGAACGCTTTATCAGAGACAATCGTGAGGACTTCGATACTTTCGAGCCGTCGGTGAATTTGTGGGCAAAAATTGAAGAACATCTACCACAAAATCAGGAAGAAGTTTCTTCCCCGAATCAAGCATTTATAGGAAATTTAGTAAAAAAACAGCCCCATTTTTTTGCACGACATTGGAAAATAGCCGCAAGCGTTGCTTTGATAATTGCCTGTTTTTCAGTGGTTTATGTTTCAAAAAATCAACAAAATGCAGAAACTTTCGTTGCCAATGTTAGCCCCGAATACGGCAAGCAGGTTTCACAGTATGTTAGTTTAGTTGAAAGCAAAAGAGAGGAACTGGATAATTTAGCTCAGCAAAATCCTGAATTATACCAAGAGTTTTCGGAAGATTTGGAGAAACTGAATCAAGATTACCAAAACCTCAAAACAGAATTGCCCCAAACACCCAACCAAGAAGATTTAGTAAAAGCCATGATTCAGAACCTTCAAGTACAGGTGGATATTTTGAATCAACAATTAGAAGTCATTCAAAAAATCAAGAATTATCAGAAAAACCCAAGTCAGTCAATTTGAAAATTTGGGAATGATAAAACAAAAGAATTTCAAACACGATATTATTATGAAAAATATATATAACATTCTCAAAATCAGTGGATTATTGATTTTGACATATTCGGCTTTTGCCCAAAAAGAAGAGATTACTGAGAAGCCAGAAGGTTTAAAAAATACTGAGACAGAGTCAGTTGACAGAAGGGTTAATGTTCAGATTCATAGACAGTTAGCACAGGCAGATAGAGAACTTGCGAGAGCTCAGGTTTATGTTAATCGGAGTCATTCTGGTAATAGTTTTGAGACAGAAAACAATACCGTCGAAAAGAAAAAGACTATTAATAAAACGTTTTCGGTTGATGCAAAAGATCGTTTGGTCATCAATAATCAGCATGGCGAAGTAAAAATAGAACTTTGGAATAAAAACGAAATCAAAGTTGATATTACGGTGTCGGGTTTTGGTAGTACTGAGGATAAAGCTCAAGCCTATATTGATGCCGTCGAGATAATTGATAAGCGAGAAGGCGATAAAATTTCTTTCAAAACCATGATTGATAATGACGGTACTAACAATAGTTGGTGGGGTGGGAATTGGTCTTGGAATGGCTGGAATAAAGACAAAGATGAGAGCTGTAATTGTCCTGATGACAAAAACAAAAGAGGCGTAGAGGTAAATTATCAGGTTTTTATGCCGAGAAACAATGCCTTGTCGGTTTCGGATAAGTATGGTGCAATCAAAATTGCGGAATTTTCTGCTCCGCTAATAGTGTTTTCAAATTACGGAAGTTTTACTTCAGAGAAACTCACTGGTAGCGACAAAGATGTGAAAGTTCGTTACGGAAAAGCAACTATGAAAAACGTAGATGATGCCGACCTTGACATTTCTTACTCGAAAGTTTCAGTTGAAAAAGCGAATAACCTAAGAATCAACAATAACTATGGTTCGATGGATCTGGGCGAAGTCAATAATGTTGATGGAACGATTCAGTATTCGAGTGGAAAAATTGGTACAATCCGTGACAGTGGAAAGCTATTCGTTAGCTATTCAGATGGTTTAGAACTTCATGAACTATCAAAAACCCTGAAAAGTTTAGACATTACATCAAACTTTACTGCCGTGCGACTCCCTGTAAATCAGGACGTTAATGCTAATTTTGACATTTCTCTGACACACGCTAATTTCAAATACCCAGCAGGACGAGTTTCGTTTACCTACAATTCAGACGATGAAGATGAGCGTACATTTTCTTGGTTATCCAATAAAAATTATAAAGGAAAAATCGGAAAAGGTTCTGGTACAAAAATCGTTATCAAGTCTAATTATGGTGGAGTAAAATTTGTAGAAAAATAGGGGAGGGGGAATTAATTAAAAATGGAGAATTAGGAATTAAAAATGGTCAGACAACCATAATTTTTAATTCCTAATTCTCCATTTTTAATTAATTTCTCCCCCTATTTCTCTTAAAATTGCCTCAGTATCTTCGCCCAGAATGGGAGCAGCCCAAGATGGTTTTGCCTGAGTCATGGAGAATTTTAAGGGGATACCAATACTTTTTAGTTTACCTGCTTTGGGGTGTTCAGTTTCTATAATCATCTGACGATCAATGAGATGTGGGTCATTTTCCAAATCCTCTAATCCATGAACAGGGCTAATTAATAAATCATTTTTAAAGCCAAATTCTACCCAATCTATTTGGGTTTTCTCAAGGAATAATTCACCAATCAAATTCTTGAAACTCAGTAGTTGTTCTGGTGTTTGAGGAACCATAAACATCTTCCAATCAGGCTTGCCAACTAAATCGCAGAATTTCCCCCAAAATTTAGGCTCTAACGTTCCGAGGGCAATGTATTTTTTATCTTTAGTTTCGTAAACGCCATAATTGGGCATCCCACCAGAAAGCGAAAGAGTACCCCTTTCCTGTGCCTGATTTGTTGCCGAATAAACAGCATAAGATACTGATAGTAAAGGCATTACGGAGTCTGTCATAGAAACATCAACGTGTTGCCCTACGCCTGTTTGTGTACGTGCGTGCAATGCCGAAAGCGTAGCAATTACACTCATGTACGACCCTCCTGCAATATCTGCTAACTGCACACCAGGCACAATTGGAGCAGACTGAGAATCGCCCGTCAAGCCTAATACGCCTGCATAGCTGATGTAGTTGAGGTCATGCCCTGCCAAATGAGCATAAGGTCCAGTTTGCCCGTAACCAGTTACCGAGACATAAATAATCTTAGGATTTATGGCTTTGGCAGCTTCATAACCTATGCCCAATTTGTCCAAAAAATTTGGTCGAAATTGCTCAACGACAACATCTGCGGTTTTAACAAGTTCAAAGAAAACCTTCTGCCCTTCTTCTGATTTGTAATCCAAAAACATACTTCGTTTAGAACGATTATATGCCAAATAGTTTACGGACTCTCCACCCACAAAAGGAGGGAAAATCCTCACATAATCAGGAGCTTTTGGGTCTTCGATTTTGATAACTTCTGCACCCATATCAGCCATAAGCATAGTACCAAGTGGACCAGGCAAAAGTCTGGTAAGGTCTAAAATTCTGATTCCTTGTAGTGGACCTTGAAGGGGTTTACGGTCGAGATTTTGCATAAAATTATAACTTGAAAATGTTCAAAAATAAACCCCTTAATCATTTAGAAATCAAATGACTAAGGGGTTGGGTTGTAGCCTCGGCGGGAATCGAACTCGCATCTTAGGTACCGGAAACCTACATTCTATCCATTGAACTACGAAGCCAGCTACTATTACAAAATTACGAAAACTTCTCTAACTGCTTTACCAAAACCTCAAAATCTTTCGGGTATGGTGCTTCTACTGTTAGCCTTTCTTCATTTAATAAACTAAACGTTAATGAATGGGCATGAAGGGCAACTCGCTGAATTAGAGGGAGTTCCTCGGTGTCTTTTTTCAAATGAAATGCCTTTTTCTTGATTTCTGAAAGAAAAATCTTTTCGCCACCATACGTTGGGTCACAGACAATTGGGGCTTTCAGACAGGTAAGGTGAATCCGAATTTGGTGCATACGCCCCGTAATTGGCATACATTCCACAAGACTATGTTTTTTGTAAACCTTTATTGTGTTGAAAATAGTCTCTGCTTCCTTGCCTTTTTGTCGATCTATGACTACCTGTGTTCCATCACGCTTTTGGGCAATGGGCAAATAAACCTGAATCATATCAAAATCATGAGAACCATTCACTACGGCGTGATAGCGTTTGGCTACTTTCCGATGCTCAAATTGCATTGCCAGATGGCGGTATGCGGCTGGATTTTTAGCAATTGCCAATGCTCCAGAAGTTTCTTTGTCTAAACGATGACAAACCTGTGCGTCGTCGGCATATTCCTTCGCTAATTTTAGGATACTTTCTGACTTATCTGCCTGACGTTCAGAGAGTGTCGCTACGTGCGGAGGTTTATTGATGACGATGTAATCTTCGTTTTCAAAAACAATAATATCTTTAAAATTTATCCTCATATTTTATGTTTACTCTATTTTCAACAATTCAAACATCAACAGTTCAATATTTACCCAACTCTCTCGCAACGTTTGAAAGGTTTTGTTCTGTCAAAAAGAAAGCGATAGGTGATATATTCTTTGTCACGGGTTGTACCGAGTGTTGATACAAAACGGTTCATTTTTGGGTTAAAATCTCCTACCCAGTTCATGTCAATGGTTTCGTACTGGTAATGCGGAATCTCCCTGCCAGCTTGCCTGAATTTTAATGCAATGGCAGACTCAACGCCTTTCCCCTGATAATCAGGCACAACACCGAAGATTAGTCCACAAGTTCGGGTCATTGTTCCTCGCCATTTCAAGAGTAAAAACTTGATTTTTTGCCAAATTCCAAACTTACCATCCAAGTGTTTTACTATCTGATTAAGGTCTGGAATTACAATAAAAAATGCCACAGGACGCTCTTGTGCATAGGCAAACCAAATCAAATCTTCGTCCATGATGGGTTTCATGGTTTTCACTAAAGCAGAGGCTTGGTCTTCGGTCATGGTTTTCACGCCTGGGAATTTTGCCCATGCTTCATTGAAAATTGAACGAAAATCTTCTCCGTATTTTGCCAGTTTACTTTTTTCAATTTTTCGGAAAGTAAACTCAGGATTTCCATATATTCGTTGGGCTTTGTCTTCAACAGATTGATGAACCGTTGCCTCTCGGATAGGTGTTGTGTAAACATACTGTTGGAAATAATCCTTGAAACCATAATTCTCGAAAAAGGGAATATAATAACGTTTTGTCCAAGCCATTTTATAGGTTGGCTCAAGCTCCCATCCCTTAATCATCAGTCCCCAAAAGCTATCTCTTTCTCCAAAATTGATAGGTCCGTCCATGGCTTCCATACCTTTTTGGGCAAGCCATTCTTTGCAAATATCAAATAATTTAAACGCAACGTCTTGATTATCAATACATTCAAAAAAACCCATTCCGCCAGTTGGTTGCTCTTCTTTGTGGGAAGTTTCATAATTGATAAACGCTGCAACCCGCCCGACAGTCTGTCCAGAATCGTCTTGAAGAATCCAACGAATGCACGCTCCGTTTTTATAGAGTTTATTCTTTTTGGGGTTAAAAACCACTTCAATGTCTTGGTCGAGTGGGCGAATCCAGTTTTTGTCATGCTCATACAGACGTACGGGTAATGCTAAAAATTCTCGGATATAGGATTTATTATCTGCTACTTCTAAGATTGTCATAAGGGAAATAAATGATTGTGTGGAATTTATGGCAAAGATACGGATTTGTTTCTCAAACCTTCGTTAACGTTGTATTTGAAAATGCTATCCGTTTTCTTTGTACTCAATTTTTTAAAACAAAAATAACACTAATGAAAAAACTTACACTTTTGCTTGTCCTCACCAGTTTTGTGGTTTCTGCACAAAAAAATTTCCAGAAAGGCTACCTTATCAATACTCGGAAAGATACAATTAAGGGGTTGATTGATTATCAGGAATGGAAAAAAAGCCCCCTTAGCATTAATTTCAAGGAAAATAACCTTCCAACAGAAAAAACTATTGTCCCACAGGATATTATTAGTTTTACCATTGAAGGTGTCGAAACGTATGTGTCAAAAACCTTTGAATATGAAAAATTGCCAAGAAATTTCACCAAATCTTCTTTTGGAACTTTGACAGATTATGCCAAAAGAACAAAAGATATGAAATCTCAGAGTGCTTTTTTGAGATTACTCTCTGACGGAAATATTAACCTCATGACCTTCATTGATAGTGATGACGAAGAGCATTTTTTAATCGAAAAAGATAAGGAATTAACAACATTAATCTTTCATGTTGTTGGTATTAGCAACAATGCAACGGATTTGAACCAATATCGGAATCAACTCCAGAATGTTTTAGAGGCTAAATGCAAAACACTTTACACGGAAATGGTGCCATACAAAGCAACGGCACTAAAAAATCTAATAGATAACTATAATGGCTGTGTTGATTCAAAAAAAGTTGAGAATTTTGAGCAAGATGAAGGGCGTTTTCAGTTCGGTGTCATGGCAGGGCTTAGTACAAGTACATCTCCGTACATAAGCAGACTCAATGTTGCCGAAAATGCACCGTGGTTTTACACACCCGTAGTTGGTGTTGTGCTGAACTATGTTTTTGCCAGAGAAAGAGGAAAAGTTGCTATCCAAAATGAAATTCAGAATTACAGATTTGAAACTAAGTATGCCATTATAGGTTCAACGTACAACACTTTATATACTTTCGACAAAACGTATATTGGGGTAAATAACATGATTCGATATAGTTTCGTCGTAAATAAACCTTCTGTGTATATGCTTGCGGGGATTTCAAATCTTTTTGAAGTTAGCGATAAATCGTATAAACAATTGATTGGTTTTGGTAGTGGAGATAAAAGGGAGATTGAGGTAATTGAACCCAAATATAAGCCAGGGCTAATTTTTGGCATGGGTTCAGCTTGGGATAAGTTTGGAATCGAAGCTCGTTTTAGTTTGATTACCGCACTTACAACTTTTGATAATTTTACAGGTTTGAAAAAAGAGATAAGTATTGTTGGAAAGTATTATATCAAGAAGTAAAATTTCTGTTTAACCGCAAGGACGGAAGGACGCTAAAAAATTAATAGAGAACAAGTTGAACTTAGAGGAATAGAGAAATAGGGTTAACATTTTGCCTTTTCTCTAATCCTCTAAGTTTAATTTTGGGTATGTCTAAATTATGCTATTAGTTTTGTTACACTTCCTTGCGGTGAAACACAGTTAGTTATTTTTCAACTGAAAATTGATAAACTGTTGTTGTTGAATACGTTTCTTTTGGTTTTAGCACAACCGAAGGGAATGCTGTTTGGTTAGGTGAATCTGGATAATGTTCTGTTTCTAAACATAAGCCAAAACGTTTGGTATATCTCACTCCACCTTTGCCTGTTATTGAACCATCCATAAAGTTACTGGTATAAAACTGAACTGCTGGTTCGGTTGTCATTACTGTCATTTTCCTACCAGATGTTTTTTCTAAAACGGTAGCTGCCAAGCTCAATTCATTGTCTTTCTTGTTCAAAACCCAAGCGTGGTCATAGCCTCCGCCTAATTTAATTTGCTCGTCTTTTACCTCATTGATTCCCTTTTCGATTGAAATTGATTTTGTAAAATCAAAAACGCTACCTTTTACAGAACGTAATTCTCCCGTCGGAATTAAGCCTTTGTCAACTGGTAAAAAACGATCAGCATTGATGGTAACTTCGTGGTCAAGAATATCTTTTTTCATTCCAGCAAGATTAAAATAGGAGTGGTTCGTAAGATTGATAACCGTAGTTTTATCAGTCGTTGCCGAGTAGTCTATTTTCAAGGAATTGTCATTCTGTAACGTATAAACTACTGTAACATTTACATTACCAGGGAAACCCTCTTCTCCGTCTTTGCTCAAATAGGTTAGCTTCAAAGCGGATTCTGCCCATTCCAATGGTTCTACATTCCAGAGAACTTTGTCGTAACCAATTACTCCTCCGTGCAAACTATTTCCATTACTATTTTGTGCTAAAACATAGTTTTTTCCTTCTAAAGTAAACTTTCCTTTGGCAATTCGATTTCCAAAACGACCAACAATTGCTCCGAAATAAGGCGTAGCAGCAAGATAGCCAGCCAAAGAATCATAGCCCATTACGACGTCTTCGTATTTGCCATCTTTGTCTGGGGCTGTCCAATGTGTAATGATACCGCCATAATTGGAAATTTTAACTTCCATTCCATTGGAATTTTTGAGCGTATATAGGTCAACCGTTTGCCCATCTGGGAGTTTTCCGAAGACGCTTTTTTCTATTTTCTGAACACTCGTATCATCTTTCGATTGAGTGTTTTCGGTGGTTTTACTCTTACAATTTTGTAAAAACATAAAGCCAAAGGCAAGGAAAATGAGATTAACTGATTTCATGAATTGATATTTTTAATGTTCTATTTTTTCAAATTCAAAACTACTACTGAAAATGCTGGAATGGAGAGTTTTAATTGCCCCTTCTCTAATTTTGCTCCCTTAAATTCTTTGACTGCAATTTTGTTTGAAACCTCGAAAGTATTGTAATCATTTATTTTAGGAGATGTCAATGTAGTTCCAGAAACCTTCGTGAAATCTTCTCCACGCAGATTGATAACGATTTCGTGAGCTTTGCTGTAATCAATATTGGTTAAGGAAATATTCAATGCACCCGTAGCATCTTTTGAAGCCGACGCCGACAAAGCAGGCAGTTTTTTACCCTGAAATTCATAGTTTGGCGTTGTAATATTCAAAGGTACTAAAGTAGCGTCTTGATGAACATTGTACATTTTCATGACATGATACGTAGGCGTGAGCAGCATTTTCTCTTCATTTGTTAAAATCACAGACTGCAAAACATTAACAATCTGAGCCACGTTTGCCCCACGAACACGGTCTGCGTGGTTATTGAAAATATTGAGTGTCAGACCTGCAATCATGGCATCACGCATGGTGTTTTGTTGGTACAGAAACCCAGGGTTTGTACCAGCCTCCACATTATACCAACCTCCCCATTCGTCAACAATTAAAGCAATTTTTTTCTCTGGGTCATATTTATCCATGATAGTTGAATGACGAGTGACCAAATCTTCCATTTTGAAAGCCTCTTCCATGATTCTAAAATACTGAAACTCATTGAAATCAGTTGCCCCGCCTTTGTTGTTCCAATCTATCACAGAATAATGGTGTAAAGCAATCCCCGAAACCATGTTGTGAGGAATATTTTTCATTAAAGTTTCCGTCCAATGATAATCGCCACTATTTGCCCCCGAAGCAATGCGGAAAAGTTTAGAAGAATTGCTCCAGTCGGTCATGAAAGTAGCATATTGGCGATAGACATTTGCGTAATGTTCGGCAGTCATATTTCCACCACAGCCCCATGCTTCGTTGCCTACGCCCCAGAGTTTGACATCCCAAGGTTTTTCTCGACCATTTTGTTTACGAAGTTCAGACATCGGGCTTCCGCTTGGATTATTCACATAAGTTACCCAATCCGATAAATCCTTTACCGAACCACTCCCAACATTGCCAGCTAAATAAGGTTCTGCCCCAATTTTTTCGCATAAATCCAGAAAATCATGTGTTCCAAAACTATTATCTTCCGTAACGCCGCCCCACCAAACATTGACCATCTTTGGGCGATTTGGCTTTGGTCCAATGCCATCTTTCCATTGATAAGTATCTGCAAAACAGCCCCCTGGCCAACGGAGATTAGGTACTTTTAAATCCTTTAAAGCAGCAATTACATCATTCCGAAGCCCGTTAGTATTCGGAATTTTAGTATTGCTTTCACCAACATACATTCCGCCATAAATACAGTGACCCAAATGTTCAGCAAAATGCCCGTAAATATGTTTGTTGATTTTGGTTTTTGCCAAATCAGTATTCAATGTGATTTGCGTTTGAGCAACCGTAATTTTTGCCCAAAAAAGCAAAACGAAAATGGTTAAAAGGGTCTTTTTCACGGGATTGATAGTTTATGGAATTAATGATTTTTGGTAAATTTCGCTTAAATACCCATCAATATTCGTAACACAGGAAGGGCTTTTTCTCCTCTTTCTGAATCTATATTGTCCTGATTATCAGACACTTTTGAATAATCTTGGGTGATGATTCCCTCTTTGGCTTTCTCCCCAATTTGCCGACGTTCAGCGTATTCAAATTTAGAAAAAGTTCTTCTCAGAATGGGCAATAATTCCATGAAAACTTCTTCGCCAATTTGTTCAACCCAACGATAAATCAAGTTCCAAAGTTTGTTGTCATAAATCAAAATCATGCCGCTGCCTTTCAAGAAACCTTCTATCCAGGCGGCTACGTCTGCGGGTTCGTTATTGACTGATAATGAGTAAGATAGCTGTTGATTTGTTGCTTCTTCCGAAAGATACTGAGCATCCAACAATAATCTACAAGTACAGCCTACAATGAGCTGATTTATCCCTGATTTTTCTAATAATTTTCGTAAACATTCCAACCAAATTGAATCCGTTTCTGCTGAATCTGTCAGGCGAACAGCTTCGTTTACTTGTCCGATTTTGGTAAACATATTTTCGGCATTGGCTTCGTCCAGACCATAACAAGCATTGGGCAAACCAATTGATATTCTGATGATTAGACTATCCACAATTCCCTGCATCATCGAAAGGTCTGTTTTGCGAACGTTCCCGTAGCGACTCACCTGCACAAGGGGCGGATAGGCAATCATCAAATCCAAAATATCGGCAGAAATCGTGGCAAGCTCATTGACTTTACTCAATAATACATCAATGATTTCAAACAACTCGGCAGGAATCGTTTTCTGGATTAGTTTGGCTACTTTTCCAACAGAATTTTCGTTATCTAATTGATTTACAATGGTTTGCTGTGCGGCAATTTCTACGGTATTTCCTACAAAAGCCTTGTCAATCAGCGAAATCATCATTTCAGGTTCCCATTCCAAAACCCAAGACTCCTTGAATGTTCCCTTGTTTTTATTGCCAACTCGTCTCGCCCAGCGAATTTCCAAGATTTCGAGACGATGCAAAAAAATACTTCTTCGTAAATCATTGTCATTTCTCAAATCCAAATCGTACTGCTTGGCGTTTGCCGTGAGAGGTAGCCTCAAGCCTTTAATTGTCCGCTCGAAATCTTCCTGCAATGGCACTTTCGGAATATCAGCAGGGACTTTTCCCAATCGCTTTCCAATAATCAATTGCTCACGTACCAAGTTCAGCATGATACCGTCGCCCATACACATAACCGCCAAAACGGCTTCGTTCAATTCTTCTAAACTTGGTTTCGGGAACGCCCGTAAAGCTGCCAAACTTTCCGCCAAACGGACGGATTCTATCACGTGGGCAGTAGAAATATCAACATTTTTCTTTCTAAAAACCTTCGCAACTTTCGTCAACCAACGCAAATCATATTCTTTGGGTGTTTTCCAGATATGTTCAAACCAACCAGGCGAATCTATCCCTGCCCCATAGCCAGATTGAGTAGAAAGTCGCTGATTTGTCCACGGAATCCAAGTTGCCAAAACCTTGATTTTTGTTTTGGGCAAAGCCTTTAAAATTTTAGTATCAGTTTTGGCGGATTTATCTAATTCTTCCAAAACAGGGGCGTGCCAAGCTCCACAAACGACCACAATATTTTGGTACAATTCATTTTGAGCTTTGCGAATAATTTCTCGCATATATGCCTCACGATAGACGTTTTCTTCTTCCAATGAAGACGGTATTTTCTCTTCCCGAAGCGATCCCATTGCTAACAAAACCCCTTCAAAATGGTCTGATGAGCTATTTTGTAAATAATTTTTCTCGAAATGATGTTCCCAAAATGCTTCTCCTGACTTGAATCCTGCTACTTCCGCTAAATAACTCATGGGGTCACGATAGCCCACAAAATTGATAGGTTCTGAGATAAATTCAGCCTCTTTTTCTTCAACTGTTTCAGGATTTTCAAGAACATTTTTTATAGCGTCCTTTTTGTCATTATCTATCTGAAAACCAATCGCCGCAGGCAAATCCATCGCCCTGAGCGGAATCTGATTTTTATTGGCATATACTGCAGCAACCCACTCTGGCGAATATTCGGCAAAGGGATAAAAAGATGACTGTTTGGGGTTTTCGGTATTATAAATCATCACCGAAACGGGTGGCTTCAAGTCAGAATGACCCACCAAAGCCAAAGCCTCTGAGATTTCAGGAGGACCTTCCACCAAAATCAAATCGGGTTGTATTTGTTCCAGTCGTTCAGCCACATTTTTAGCCGAACCAACACCGTGGTGACGGATACCGAGGATTGTAATGGGCATAGATTTATGTTGCTTGATTCAGTTCAAAGTTTATTCTTATTCGATTCAACTCCTCAGAAAGTTCTTTTTCACTTGGTAAATGAAGTTTATATTTCGAGGCAAATAATTGTTCGCTATTATTCAATACCGAATATTTCACTATGGTTTCATCTTTTTGTTGGCATAAAATTAAGCCAACCGTTGGGTTATCATTTTCTTGTCGGTACAAATCGTCATACATTCGTACATACATATCCATCTGTCCGATGTCTTGGTGGCTCAGTTTTCCTATTTTCAAATCAATCAAGACAAAACATTTGAGAGAATAATTGTAAAAGACGAGGTCAATATAAAATTTAGAGGATTCAGTTCCAATGTATTTCTGTTGAGCAACAAAAGCGAAGCCTTTCCCTAATTCAAGTAAAAACTTCTGTAAATGTTGAATAAGTGCGTTTTCAATGTCTTTTTCTTTGTGTGATTCATTGGGAGAAAAACCGAGAAATTCAAACACATAAGGGTCTTTCAGTAAATCTTTGGGCGAAATCGTGATTACGTTTTCATTAGATTCCTCAATCACAGGGGTTTTGTCATTACTTGCCAGTAATCGTTCAAAATAAAAAGAGCCAATTTGTCTTTCTAATGTCCTTGTACTCCAATGATTTTCAGATGCTTCTGTGATATAAAATTCTCTGGCTTTGGGATTATCTACACGCATAATCATTTTATAATGTGTCCAACTCAATTCGCTCCGCACTGCGGAGCGAATTGGAAAACTTGCATAAAAGAACCTGAAATTTCTAAGGCTCTGCACGCTAAACCCTTCACCAAACTCTTCAGAGAGTCTTTTTGAAAGTTCACGGATTAAGAAAGAACCATATTCGGCTCTGTCTTTACCTTGCTGTTCTTCTTCAACTATTTGCCGTCCAATCTCCCAATAAGTATCTACCATTGTAGAGTTTACAGCAATAGCTACTTTGCGTCTGGCTTCACTTAAAAGCTGACGAATATTTTGATAAATGTTTGTGGTAATTTGCATTTGTTTAATTTTTATTTTAAACCAGCTCCCGACACGCCCGATAAATATCCTTCCATTCTTCACGTCCTTTTACTACGGTTTCTAAATATTCTTTCCAAACGATTTTATCTTGAATTGGGTCTTTCACGATTGCCCCCATAATACCCGCCGCCAAATCTTGGGCGTTCATCGTTCCATCGCCAAAATGACCTGCCAATGCCAAACCACTATTGACTACCGAAATGGCTTCGGCAGTGCTTAATGAACCCGTAGGAGATTTTAATTTTGTTTTACCGTCTTCGGTTACACCATTGCGTAACTCTCTGAATATCTTTACGATACGTTGAATTTCTTGTAATGCAGGAGCCTGTACGGGCAGTTCTAAACCCTTTGCTAAACTTGCCACTCGTCTGCGAACAATATCCACTTCTTCTTCGGCAGAATCTGGTACGGGCAAAATCACGGTGTTGAAACGACGCTTCAAAGCACCCGATAATTCGTTTACGCCTTTGTCTCTATTGTTGGCAGTAGCAATGACATTGAAGCCTCTGATGGCTTGTACTTCCATACTCAATTCTGGAATTGGCATTGTTTTTTCAGACAAAACCGTGATTAAAGTATCTTGTACATCGGCAGAAATACGAGTCAGTTCTTCTATACGGGCAATTTTTCCGTTCTTCATGGCAGTCATCATCGGGGTTGTTACCAAAGCATTTTCTGTTGGACCTTCTGCCAATAATCGGGCATAATTCCAGCCGTAGCGGATGGCTTCTTCACCCGTGCCTGCTGTCCCTTGAATCAGCAAAGTGGAATCTCCCGAAACAGCCGCCGATATATGTTCCGAAACCCAAGATTTGGCTGTCCCTGGCAAACCGTACAACAATAAAGCTCGGTCTGTCGTAAGTGTTGCCACAGCAATTTCCATCAGACGACGGTCACCAATGTATTTTGGAGAAATTTCAAAACCATTTTTTAGTTTTCCACCCATCAAATACGTAACAACGGCTTGGGGCGAGAGCATCCAGTTGGGCGGCAAATGACCAGAATCTTGTTTTTTGAGTTCGGCTAATTCTTCCGAAAATTGTACTTCTGCGTGCTGGCGTAAAAGGTTCATGATTTATTGTTGTTAGGTAGAGACGTTTCATGAAACGTCTTCACGGATTTTAAAGAAATGAAATTAAGAGATTTTTGGCAATATATTTGGATGTAAATAGTTAATGAGTTTAAAGTCGATAAGTTTAATACGTAAAATATCATGTAAACATCTAATTATAAGATACTTACAGATGAAAAATAATTAAGATTTTCAATTAAGTAGTCGTCCAGTAGTTATTAGCTTTTTTAGATTGATAACTCATTAACTTAAAACGTAACAACTACTGGATTGGCATTCATAAATACTAACTCTCCAAGTCATGAAAAAGCACATATTCCTTACTGTTCTGATGATATTTTTTTTCTTAGATACTGATGCTCAGTACTTTAATAATATCAAAATGGGTTTTCGTTTTGCCCCGATGGTCGTTGCAAATCAGGTAGAAGGTACAAAAAGATTCAAAGATTTTACCAGTAATGGGCTTGATGTCAGGACAAGTATTGGACCTTTTGCAGATGTTTACTTTGGTGAAAAATATGCTTTTTCGACGGGGCTTTTCTACTCGGTCAAAAGTGTACATTATGCCGTGAAAAGTGGGTTTTACAGCGACAGCCTTTTCAGAACAAATCCTATCACGAAAGATGAAATCAAAGGCGGAATTGCTGATTTCAACCTCCAATATTTACAAATACCAATTAGCTTGAAATTGTTTAGTGGCGAAATCGCTCGGCAATCAATTATGTACATTCAGTTTGGTGGAACGTTGGATGTTAAAATCTCCGAAAAGTCTATCAATACTCCCAGAAATGCCCTCGTGCAGTTTCAGGATAGATTACCCATTGAACAAAATATTTTTAGCGTAGCCGATGCCAATATGTTGGTGGGGGTAGGAGTGGAGCATAAAATTGGTTTTTCAGATGCCATTTTTGCGAGTTTCCAATACCAAAGAGGACTTTCAGACATTAACCGAAATAATGTTTTCAGAGATTTAAGTACAAAAAATGGAGTCTTTATGCTTGAAATGGGATTGAAATTTTAGGAGTTACGAATTAGAAATGAAGGTAATCCAAAAGTAAATTTTCAATTGATTTCCTTGAAAAATACGATATTTGCCTTATTTACTTGTGTATATTCTTTGTTGTAAATTTGTAGTGTTGATTACTTTTCACACATCAGAATTCCTCCAAACTTTACGAATCCAAGAAATGCCAACTAAAATCGCCCTTGTTGATGATAACTTTCGTCTGATTGATGCTCTTGCTCAGAATTTACGCCAATTCGAGGAAGTTGAGCTACTTTTTATGGCATCTGACGGGGCGGAGGCTTTGGCATTAATGCAAGAAAACCTCCCCGATATTGTGCTAATGGATATTGAAATGGACGGGATGGACGGCATTACTACTACCCAAGAAATCAAGAAATTATATCCTTCCGTAAAGATTATTATCCTGACAGTCTATGCCGAAGATGATAAGATTTTCCAAGCCATTCAAGCAGGGGCGACAGGGTATTTATTGAAGGATGAAAAGTACGCCAGAATTGTTGATGCCATAGAATCCACAATGGCAGGAGATTCGCCAATGTCACCAATAATTGCTCGTAGAACGCTCCAGTTAATTCGATTGATGCCAGCACCAAATACTGCTCCACAAAAAACTATCAATTACGACCAAACTGTACAAGACGATTTTAATTTGACCAAAAGAGAAGTTGAAATTCTGAAACTTATCGCAGAAGGAACTCAGTACAATCAGATTGCAGAAAAATTGTTTTTAAGTTCCAAGACCGTTAGCAAGCACGTACAGAATATTTATGAAAAACTACAAATCCATTCACGTGCAGAAGCCATGCAGTTTGCATATCGGCAAAAATTGGTGAAAGAGTAGGAGGGAGGGTAAGTTTTTTTAAGGAGCTACTTTAAATCTTTTTTGGTTCTCCGACAGTTTTTGTGGACACAGAGTCGCACAAAGTTTTTCACAAAGTTTCACAGAGTTAAAAGAGTAATTTCTTCGTGTAACTCTGTGAAAAACTTAGAGAAACTCTGTGACCACAAAATTTGTCAGAGAACCTCTTTTTTCCATATTTTTACGTAAATTTAGGAATTGGTTTTAATCATTTTAGCAATGGAAGTATTAGAAGAAAAAAAGAATAAAATTCATCAACTGATTAATACGATTGATGATGAAATGGAACTGGATTTTTTGGTCAATGCTTTTGAAAAGTATGAGACTAAAAAACATGGGAATCTATGGAATACCTTAACCGATGAGCAAAAAAAAGGAGTTCTGTTAGCCGATTCAGATAGTGAAAATGAAGAAAATTTAATAGATTTTGAAGATTTAAAAATCCAATGGCTTTCAAAATAAAAATTACAAAGAGAGCCTATCTGGATTTAGAAAATATTTCATCGTACATAGAACGCACTTTTGGCGAAGGTTCTGTCACTGATTTCAAATCAAAAATTATCGAATCTATCTCTTTACTGCAAGAGTTCCCTCAACTCGGTAGCATACAAAATCAAGATAAAAATTTCAGAGGTTTTGTAATTCACAGAAACACTAAAGTCTTTTACAAGTTTATTAATCAACAAGTTACAATTCTACGTTTCTTTGATAATCGACAAAAACCCTCTTCATAAAAGGAACATTTTGCAACCTTTTTCCCTAAATTGCATCTACTATTTAAAACTCACACAAAATGGCTTCAACAACACTTCAACAAAACGTATCTATCGACCAATCTGGGGCTTCTTCAAAAAGCCTTTTGCTCGGTATTCCGCTCCAAATCTATGTCTTTGCTGTTTGTTCAGCATTGGTAATTATTGGAGTACTTTGGGACATCGCTTGGCACATGAGTATCGGGCGTGATGGTCTTTTTTCTGCTCCACACAATGCTATTTATTTGGGTGCGGCTTTGGCTGGAATCATTTCGGGCTATCAAGTCCTGAAAACCTCTTTCTGGGGAAGTGCCGAAGAAAAAGGTAAAATGGTTAACTTCTGGGGAATATTTTATAGCTCTTTGGGCGGAATGTTCTGTATTTGGGGTGGCTTTGGTGCAGCAACTTCTGCTCCGTTCGATGATTGGTGGCACGCTACGTATGGACTGGACGTTAAGATTTTTTCGCCCCCTCATGCAGTCTTGGCAATGGGTCTGATTGCGATTCAAATTGGAGCAATGATTTCTGTTTTAGCGGTTTTGAATCGGAAAGAAAAAATATCGTATCTGTCTGATTTACAGAATATTAATCGTGAAAAAAGACTTCGTTTTATCTACATGGTTACGGCTGGTTTGGTGATTCTGACGGTTGGGACTTTCCTCACAGAATTCATGGGCAGATGGAATATGCACAATGATTATTTCTATGAAATTGGTTCAGGAATATTCCCTTTGTTTATGATTGCGTTCGCTCGGGCGAGTAATATCAAATGGGGGGCAACGATTTCTGCTTTGGTTTATATGGTTGTGATGATTGTAGTGAATGGTACGATTAGACAGTTTCCTGCTGAACCACTTTTGGCACCAGTTTCTAATCATATTACGTTTTTCCAGACAACGGCATTTCCGCTATTGTTGGTTTTCCCTGCCATAACAATTGATTTTTTACGAGATAAATTTTCAGCTAAAAATGATTGGATGCTTGCCCTGATTTTGGGCGTAGGGTTTTTCCTGACTTTCTTGATTATTCAATATCCAGCAGGTACTTTCTTGAAGGAATCGCCATTGGCAAGAAACTGGTTTTTTCAGTCGGACGCTTGGAGTTACAGTAATCCACCAAATATAGAATGGCGTTATCATTTTCCAGAAAATCGTGTCACGAAGGGCTTCGACAAATGGGCAATTGCCAGTGGTATTTCTATTGCCTTAGGTTTTGTCTCTGCCAGAATCGGCTTGCTTTGGGGCAACTGGATGCGTAAGGTACAGCGATGAATTAATTTGATAATTCGGAAATATATTAATTTGAAAATGTACAAGCATTTAAAGATGGGCTTGAATGAAAAGTTGAAAATCCATAAGCGACTGTCGCTCGGTTGAAAGTTTTTTACAGAATAGTGTCTTTGTAAAAAACTTTCAACTTTTAACTTTTTACTCAAATCCAACGAAACGTCATATTTACCTATCAACAAACAACTCTCCCTTGAAAAATTTCATTTCACTTTCACTCCTTCTTTTTTCTTTTTTTAGCTCGACTTATGCACACATTGGTAGCTCTGGTGTGGTCTATGAAGGGCAAGCGGGTAAGTATGCCTTGCAGGTATATGTGCAACCGCCCGATGTAATTCCTGGCACTGCTAAGGTGACAATTTTTACGGATGGTGCTGATATTGAACACATTAGAATCAAACCTGTGTATTTTTGGTTTGGTGATGAAGGCTCGCCCGTGTCTGACGAAGCCCTGCCTGTTGCCGATAAAACCAGTCAGTACGAAGGACTTATATGGTTCATGACATCTACCCCTGCTAGTGTGGAGGTGGAGGTTTCGGGTAAAAGAGGAACTGCTAAAATGATTGTTCCTGTGGCGGCGGTTTCTACGGCAAAACGTTCGATGCCCTCAGGTTTAGGTTGGATTTTGGCAGCTTTGGGGATATTTTTGGTAGGTGTCCTCACGACTATTTTTGGGGCAAGCGTCAGCGATAGTTTGCAACCTGTTGGCGAAAAATCTACGCCAAAAACTATCCGTAAAAGGATTACGGGTTCGGTGATTGGGGCGAGTTTCTGCGGACTTCTGTTGTTTGTGGGTAATAATTGGTGGGGCGGCACAACAAAAGATTATCTGAAGGATATGTACAAACCCTACGTTGCCAATACCAAAATTGTAGAAGAAAATAGCCAAACGGTGCTAAAACTGAGTATTGATACAAACTCGGTTTATAATCGAAAATTGAGCTATGTGATTCCTGATCATGGCAAATTGATGCACCTATTTTTGGTACGGCAAGGTACGATGGACGCTTTTGCCCATTTGCACCCTGTTCGGTTAGATACTTTGAATTTTGAGGCAGTTTTACCCAATCTGCCCGCAGGAAAATACTTGCTCTATGCTGATATTATGCGGTACGTTGGCGGTTTTCAATACACGCTGACGGACACCGTAGAAATCAAAAATGCGGTAAAAAATACTAAAATTCAAGACCCAGATGATACTTACGCTATCACGAATGCCTTGAATGAAAAAACACCTACTTTGCAAGACGCTACCATTACAATTTGCGGAACGCCAGGCGTAAAAACCAAGCTACAAGACGGTTCAAGCATTATTTGGGAAGAAAAACCCGACAAACCTTTGATGGCTGGACAAGTCTATGATTTGAAATTCTCGGTGGTTTCTCCAGAGGGAAAAGAGGCAGTTTTGCAACCTTATTTGGGCATGATGGGACACGCCGCCATCGTGAAAACGGATGCTTCGGTTTATATACACCTGCACCCAACGGGGACGGTTTCGAGTACCTCCGTAGGCGTAATGCAAAAGCGAATGGGAGAGAATTCACCAGAACCATTTATTGCTGCTCCGAAGGTTTTCAAAGACAGTATAGACAAAGTTTTGAGTAAAATCCAGACTATGCCCGAAGCCCAAAGAGACCAATTCCTGATGCCCAACATGAACCACAACGACAAAGAACACCACGGCGGAAGTGTAAAATTCCCTTACGTTTTCCCGACACCAGGCAGTTACAGAATTTGGCTACAAATCAAACGAAACGGAAAGATTCTGACAGGGGTTTTTGATGCGAATGTGGTTTAATATTGAGGATTTCAACCTATACTTAAAAATAAAAAATAATGAAATTAACATTCTCACTACTATTTTCAATATTTACGCTTTCAACTTTTGGGCAAAAACTGGAGTGGGTTCCTTTTAATTGGGTAGGCGATAGCATTTCGGGTAAATACTATGATAAACTTATCATGGTTGTTCCCATGAACATTGATAATCTACCTCATGGGTTTAATATGCAATTAGATTTAGGTGCAATTGAAACTGTAATTTATGGAAACTCAATATCGTCATATCTTGAAAAATATCCTGAATTGAAAAACAAAATAGATACCTCTTTGACGTTTTGGATTCAAAGTCAAAAGAATTTCAAATTTAGAAGTATAGATTTGAAATTAGGCTCAGTCTCTTTTGGTAGTAGAAATATAGGTCATTTTAAAAATTTTGGGGATGAAATTCCCAAAGATTCGATAATGACAAAATCAGAAAAGCACATTGGAACAATTGCCCCTGACCTTTTTCAAGATAAAATTCTAATAATTGATTATCCCAATAAAAGAATTTGTGTCTCAAAAAAATTACCAAAACAGTACGCAAATGCCAGTTTTCAGCCGTATAAAATTAAAGAAGGAAGAATAAGAATACCTTTTAAGATAAATAACAAGGAAGAAGATTTGATGTTCGACACAGGTTCGAGCTTATTTGCGTTGATGACAACTCAGAAAAAAGCGTTTCAAATTTCAGATGAAAACATAGCTGATTCCTTAAAAATTTCAAGCTGGGGCGAATATTATATGGTTTATGGTCGTAGGGTAAAGTCAAAAATCAAGTTTGGGAATTTAGCATTGAATCAATCGGTTGTTTTCTACGATAATATCAATAAATTTGATAAATTTTACAAAGAAGAAAATATTTGGGGAATTACTGGAAATGCTTATTTTTTGAATAATGTCATCATCGTTGATTATAAAAATAAACGATTTGGAGTGAAGTAAATATCTCAATCTGTGCTATACAAAACGAAAACTTACATAGAACTATCTAATAATCAATTAATTAAAATAAAACCCTCAACAATTTATCAAAATTCCAACATGAAAAATCAGTTAACTATTTCCGTTTGTACATTCATAATCTTGCATAGCGTAAGTAAAGTTTTAGGTAATGGCTTCGAAACAAATAGGCAAGCAGTGATTGCTGGGGCTTTAACTTCCGTTGCAGTTGGTATTCTTGGATATTTGTTCCTCAGCAATAAAAAGCAGGTAGCAGCATAGTTAAGTTTCATAAAATTCAAAAAGCCAAGTTTACCTGCTTTATGGTAAACTTGGCTTTTGCATTTGTGGGGTTTTGAAAAACAGATTAGTTTTGTAGAATGAAAACAGGTAAATCCAAAAACCAAGCTAACCAGTACGATAAAATTTTTAAGGAAAACATTGCGGCAGTCATACCCAGTTTGATGCAAAATATATTGGGTATCAATGCAGTTTTGTCAGAAGAACTACCCGATGATATTCAACATACGAAGGAAAGAAAGCCAGATGTCTTAAAGAAAATAACTGATATTCAAGGAGATACATTTGTGTTGCAAATTGAATTTCAAGTTTCTGATGAGCCTGAGATGGTTTACAGAATGGCTGAATACAACGTAATGTTATTGCGACTTTACAAAATTCCAGTTCGCCAATTTGTAATTTTTCTTGGTAAAGGCAAACCCAAAATGGCAACAGAACTGTTTAGTGGTGATTTAGCTTTCAAGTATCATCTATTATCAATCAAAACTATTGACTACAAAGTTTTTCTAAAATCAAATAAACCAGAAGAAATTGTTTTTGCTGTTTTGAGTAACTTTGGACTTGAAAAACCAGAAAATGCTATTGGAATTATTATTCGTAAACTCGAAGAAACAACAAAGACAGAATTAACGTTAAAGAAATACTTACGTCAGTTGCGTATTTTAGCGGAATTACGTAAATTAGACTATAAAATAGATGAAATTATGGAAAGTATAGCAAAATATGTGAATGAAGAAACGGATTATTTTGTCGTTAAGTCGAAGAAAAAAATCGTGGAAAATCTTCTCAGAGAAAGTAGTTTATCGTTAGATAATATTGCAAAAATGGTAGGTGTAACGATTGATTTTGTAATTAATATTCAACAAAAAATAGATTCCAGTAAATAATGTAAACTAAAAAGCCAAGTTTCCTTTTGAGGAAACTTGGCTTTTTAGTTTACATTATCAATTTACTCTAATCGTCCAAAGACTGATAAATCATTTGTCTGAAAAGATTATTGAGATTGTCCCCCTTATTTTGTTGGGTTTGCTTCATGATTACGCCAATGATTTTTTCTTTGGGGTCGGCAAAATAATTGGTATTGAAATAGCCACCCCATGTAAAAGTCCCTTCGCTGCCAATGCCGCCTTTGTCTTCTCCGTTTGCCCGTAACACACTGTAAGCCAATCCGAAGAAACTATCACCTTTTTCACCTCCAAAAAGTGTCTCGGTTTGGTTAGATAATATGGCATCAATCGTTGTGCGACTCAGGTAGCGTTTTCCGCTTAATTCTCCTCCGTTCAGGTACATTTGTAGGAAAGTTGCATAATCTTTTGCAGTACTCGAAAGCCCAGCCCCGCCCGAAAAGAAGGTTTTTGCTCCTTTTATCGGATAGTCGGCATCATAAAAAGTTACAGGAAATTTCTCCCATTGCCCATCTTTACTGGTGCGTTGCACCGAAACCAAACGAGATGCTTTACTATCTGGCAAGTAAAAATAGGTATCCGTCATACCCAAAGGTTCAAACATTCTTTTACGTAAAAACTCATCGAATAGCATACCCGAAATTACTTCAATAAAATACCCCAAAACATCCAATCCTTCCGAATAAGTATATTTTTCGCCAGGGTTATGGTGCAGTGGTAGTTTTGCCAATTTCCTTACACTTTCCCCAATTTTGATGGGTTCAGTAGTGAACAAATCCGTGATACCTGCTTTTTTATAGATAGCCTTGAAACGTTCGTCGCCGTCAATTATGCCATAACCAATGCCCGAAGTATGGCTGAGGAGGTGGCGAATAGTAATTTCTTTGTTGGCTGGCTCCGTGGTGTAAGAGCTATCTTTAAAAGTAAACGATTTGATTAAGGTTGGGTTCTTGAACTCTGGAATATATTTTGAAATTGGGTCATCTAATTGGAATTTCCCTTCTTCCCAAAGCATCATTACGGCAGTAGAAGTTATGGCTTTACTCATGGAGGCAATCCTGAAAATATCGTCTTTCTTCAAAGTCCTATTGCTCTGATTATCAGCAAGTCCGAACGATTTATGGTAAATGATTTTCCCATTCCGAATCACGATGGCTGCAACGCCTGGCACCTCTTTGTTATTGATTGAATTTTGAAAAATATTGTCCATACGAGCCATGCGTTCGCTGGACATACCTACGCTTTCGGGGGAAGCATCAACCAAAACGGGAGAGTTTCTAAGAGATTTTGTTTGAGAAAGTCCTGCAAAACAGCAGAATA
>JAAFJL010000150.1 GCA_013298865.1 Cytophagales bacterium
CACTTGAAATTGAGCTGAATCCTATACTTACTGAGTAATTCCCACTTGATGTTGTATTATATCCCATACTTGTTGAATGATTGCCGCTTGCAGTAGTAAATTGCCCTGTACTTAAAGCATAGGCTCCATTTGCTATTGTGCCATACCCTAAACTTGTTGAAGCTTGCCCACTTGCCCTTGTGCCATAACCAGAAGCAAACGACCAAACACCAATATTTGAAGCATCCCAATCAATACTTCCCGATGTACCAACTCTAAAAGCACTTTTGGCTGGGATCCACATCATTCGTGTACCTGCACCTGATACTGGTAAAGTTATTGCTCCAGGGTCAGTTGTAACAGTTGAAGTATTTACAGCAAGTACTCCACCATTTACATGAAGTTGTTCTTGTGGATTGGTCTTATTGATACCTATATTACCATTTTTTAAGACTGTGAGGGCATTATTTCTATTGGCATTATCTGTACCATTGCCCACTACAAATAATGGGTCTGTATTTACCCAAGAGCCAGTTGTACCAGCAATTACGTTATATCGCCCTAAAACGGTAGAAGCGTAGGCTTGGGCAGTAGTATTGTCCCCCATACTGGTTGAATTCTGACCACTGGCTGTGGTAAAACTTCCTAAACTGGTTGAGATTTGACCACTGGCTGTAGTCACAAGTCCCATACTGATTGAGTATTGACCACTGGCAGTTGTATTAGTCCCCAAGCTGGTTGAATTATCTCCACTGGCTATGTTTCCATACCCCATACTGGTAGAGACCTGCCCTGAAGCTTGCGTATTAGCTCCCGAAGCAAACGAAAATAAACCAATGTTCGAAGCATCCCAACGTACAGATTCACCGAAAAAAATACTATACACAGACCCAACCCTAAACGCCGACCGAGAGGGTATCCACATCATTCGTGTACCAGCCCCCGAAACAAGGGCAGTGGGTGGGTTGGTAATGTCAGTAGAACTGGCATTAAGTCCCGTAGGGTTTTCTGATAAAATGGCTGGTCGAAGCGAAATATAGTTTTGGGCTTTGGTAATGTGGTAGCCCAAAAGTAAAAGGATGAGTAATTGCTTTTTCATGGTAAATGAACATTTGGGAAATAATGAATATCAATTGTTAAAATATTGATTTTCAGATTATTAGAAATCTATTTGTTATTTTTTCTCTAAATGATTCAATCGTTCTTGCAAAGACTTATTCTCTTTCTTCATCTCAATCAAATACAAAGTCAATTCTTCAATTTTCTCTAAAAGTTTGGCTGATAATTTTTCGTTTTCAATGCCCTTTTCGGTCATTTCTTGGGCAGACGGGATGTTGGGGAGGTGTTTGTTGGTTTTGATAAATTGCTCAACTTCGGTCAATGATTTGAGTTGATAATTTTGCTCAAAAACTTTGTCTGACCAGTCTTCAACTGAGTTGATTTGAGTACGAGGTTTTTCTAAAACAACTTGTCCTAACTGATTGACTGTGAGAAATTTACTGGTAGTATTTTGTTTGAGATTGGTAAATAAAAGTCCACTTTCGCCGTCTTTTCCAGAGGCAACTTCCAAGCGTGCCGTGGGCGCAGACGTACCTATACCTACTTGAATGTCTTGATTGCCTAACACTAATCCATTGGAAACGGAGACAACTGCTCCATTCCCAATGGCGGTTGAATTATTAATTTCTTCACCGTTTACCGTGAACCGTTCACCGTGAACCTTTGCCCCGACTCCCAAAAGCATATTTCCTTTGCCCGTAAAATCTTCGTCATGATTTGTGCCAAGGGCGATGTTTTCTTGTTCGTCTTGGAAGAGGAATCTTTTGTTTTTGTAAAACATTCCATCGTTGTAGGCTACAAAGGAGAAATTGCCTTTGATGGAGAGTCTTTGGGTGGGCCAATTTGTGCCAATGCCCACTTGCATATTTGCAGAAGTATCGCCCAGAGAAATTGTATTATTTCTGAGGGACTTGGCATTATAGCCAATGGCTATTGAATTGGAAATTGTAGCAGAATTAACTCCAAGTGTACTGGCATAAGTGCCAATAAAGACATTATTAGAACCCGATGAAATGGTTGTTCCTGTACTTCTTCCAACAAAAATATTATTATTACCTGAACTGATACCGAATCCTGCAAAAGCTCCAAATAGCGTATTGCTTATTCCATAGCTGGACGCCCCAGCACTATTTCCCACAAAAGTATTGAAATCTCCCGCAGGGTTTAAATTTGTACCTATTCCAGCATTTGAGCCAATAATTGTATTGCCATTTGATTTATAATTAAATCCAGCACTTTGACCCATGAAAGTATTATCAGTACCTATAAGGTTACTACTACCTGCACTATTACCTATGAAAGTATTATTAGCATTGGCTACTGTGGAGGTTTGGCTGAAGCCACTTTGATACCCAATAAAAAGATTATTACCGCCCGTTGTGAGGTTATAACCGCTTCGAGTGCCTATAAGAATATTATCATTAGCGTTACTAAGTTTATAACCCACCTCTTGTCCTATTGCAATGTTTCTATTCCCCGTTAAATTTGTAGCTGAGGTTGAATTGCCCGCTAAATTACCAATTAATATATTGTAATCACCTGATGAAAGATTCGCTCCTGCACTTGAACCTAAGGCAATATTGTAAGTTCCTGTTACAGGATTGGCTGTACTTCCTATCATGGCACTATAACCTACGGCAACATTATTTGACCCCGTAGTCAGGACAGCTAATGCACTTGTTCCGATACCCGTATTGCTACCCCCAGCCGTGTAAGTAGTGTTATTCCCTTGTCCTGCACTCGCCCCCATAAACACATTTGAACTGGCAGTTTTGTTATAAAAGCCAGAAGTATATCCAGTAAAAGTATTGAAAGAGCCTGTAGAATTAGCGTTACCAGCAGAAAAACCCATAAAAGTATTGGCGAGATTTTGGTTGTTAGTGCTTCCGTTTGAATTATTACCCGCATAGGTACCGAAAAAAGCATTAGATGAGTTGTAATTATTGGAAATGCCTGAAAATGTCATGGCATTACCAGCATTATAACCATAACGAACATTGAAGAAACCAATCAAACTGTTATTATCTGTAACATCTACCCGATTAAAGTTTTGAGCAAATACATTTGAAACAAGACATAGCAGTATAAAAAGAGGAGAAGTAAAATTTAATTTTTTCATGATTTTGGGTAAGTTAAAAGTTTTGAAAAAAAGGGTTTCATGTACAATGAAATCAATCTTGACAGATAATCACATTCGACAAATTCTTCCGTCTTCGTCTCGAAATCACGGCTTCCAAATTATTTTCCATTTGTAGCTTATTCTCTATTTTGTCGTAGCTAACGATACAAGAAGAATTGACTAAATAGCCCCGATGAATACGGATAAATTGGTCAGCATCAAGGAGTTTCTGGAAATGTCTAATCGTGTGGGCATACAAACGCTGTTTGCCGTTTTGGAGATGAAAAAGTGTGTAATTCTTATATCCTTCCAACATGATAATGTTTTGAGTAGGAATACGAATCTTTTGTTTTTGATTGACAACAAGAAAAGTCATTTGGTTTTTTGTTAAGGTCATTGTCGTTGAGGTAATATTAAAGTTTTGTTTCACAAATTTCCGAAGGATTGTAGTGCTTGTCAATCGGATAAATATATGGTTTTAAGCTCTTTTACCCCAAGAGGAAATCATCAGAAATCAGACATTCAAAAGTAGAGATTAAGCAAACCTCAAAAAATAGCAGATTTCTGCCATTTCCTGACCGTTAACTAAATAATTTTCGTATTTTAGGGAGTCCAAAATACTAATCACCAAAATTTCGATGGAAACCATCAGTCTAAAACCCTTATCTCCTCATGAATTTATTGAGGTAATCAGACCAACAAAACCTGCGGATATTGAAGTTTATACTGCGTTTTTTAAACCGTATATTGAATCCTTTGCAGATTTTGCTATCGGCAAATACTTCTGGTTTATAGCTGATAATTATAGAGGGAGACTCATAGATATTTCAGAAAGTGTTAGTGAACTCTCACCCCACACACGTCACGAATGGCTTAATCCCGAAGACCCAGCTTTGCACTTTGCTGGCTTTATGCACCCCGAAGACCGTGAATTTATCTTTGCAGCCAGCCAGTTTTCGATGGTGATAGACGCACAATTACACGCCGAAAACACCAACGCCAAAGTCAGTATTTATGCCAGATTTCTGAATGCCCAACATGAATATCAGTGGATGCTTGCACAAATTTTAAAGTATTATTATGACGAAGAAGGGATTTGCCAGGCAGCCTTGATGTCTTATACCGATATTTCCCATTTGCACATCAATATGTCGCCCATAATGACCATAATGACAAATCGGGAAAATGAGAAACAGTATTTTAAAGTAATACCCGAAAAACGTGTACTCCTGCAATTGGATGTACCCAGAATCACAAAACGTGAAAAACTAATCTTGAAACTAATGGCAAGAGGATTGAAAACCCCTGAAATTGTAGCAGAGTTAGGCATAGCATACAATACGGTAGAAAATCATAAAAGGAATCTAAGAGCCAAAACCAATACTAAAACTGCTGCTGAATTGATAAATTTTGTGATAAAAAATCATCTCCTCTAAACAAGCCGCTCCTTCAAAGCCTTCACAACTGCCTCTGATTTAGAATTTACGTGCAGTTTTTTGTAGATATTATTGATGTGACTTCGTACCGTTCCCATGCTGATAAAGCAGTTTGCGGCAATCATTTTGTAGCTGTCTCCATTCACCAAACATTTCAAAATGTCTATCTCTCGGTCCGAGAGGGCATTTTCTTCGCTTTGTTTGACTTTCGGTTGGTTGAAATATTCTAAAACTTTACGGGCAATCTCAGGAGTCATCGGTGAACCTCCACGATTAATTTCATGGATGGCTTCCACGATTTCCATTACCTTCGATTTCTTCAACAAATAACCCGATGCCCCCGCTTGTAAGGCACTGAAAAGTTTGACTTTGTCTTCAAAAACTGTAAGAATCAGGATATTGACTTGGGGATAATGTTCTTTGACTAATTGAGTGGCTTCGATACCGTTCAGAATGGGCATATCTACATCCATCAAAATAACTTCTGGTAGTGACTTTTTGCAGTTGAGAAGTATGTCCACAGGAGAATTGTATGCTCCTAAAAACTCAAATTCCTCTGAAGTTTGAAGCAATGCTGATAGACTGGTTCGGAGTGTGTCGTTATCCTCGTATAAAGCTACTTTTATCATTTTAGTGAGAGGTATTTTCTACAAAGGTCGAAATTTTTTCAGGCTTAGTCAATCGGATAAATATATGGTTTTTAATGGCTTTTGGCTCTTGGCAGTTGGCTATTTGCTTAAAATTAAAACGGCTTCATACAAAAAATGGCGTTGAAAGCCAACAGCTAATAGCTAATAGCCAACAGCTATATTGCCAACCTCACTTCCGTTCCCTTCCCAATCTCACTTTTTACGGATAATATTCCTCCAATTTTCTCCGCCCGATTTTTCATGTTTTTCTGTCCATTTCTCTCTGAAAACTGAGTAGTATCAAAACCAATTCCATCGTCTATTATCCTGATTATCATAGTTTTATGGTCAAATGACCCTTCAATACTTGCATGGGTACATTCGCTGTATTTTACCAAATTATTGATGGCTTCTTTCATGATTAAATAGACATCTCGGCGTTTACTCATGTCAATTTTAACCGATTCTAATTCTGGAGAAAACTTGATGGTAAAATTAATATCCTTGGATTCAAATAACGGAATTGCGTAGGATTTAATCCGAGTTTCGAGGTTATAAAAAGCATCATTTTCGGGGTTTATCGTCCAGATAATATCATCCATTTTATCAATTACATCTCTGGCATCGTTGCTTACTTGAAGCATTGGGCTTGCTTTGTCACCACTTTTATTTTGTTGAAAAGCCACCATTTCCGAAAGAATCGAAATACTACTCAGCGTACTGCCAATCTCATCGTGCAGGTCTTCTGCAATACGATTTCGCATCTTTTGGAGTTTGATAAGTTGGTTAATTCTGTATTGGTAAAAAGCATAAATCAAGCCCAGAACCGTACAAATCGACAATAAGAAAAACCACCAAGTTTGATAGAAAGGAGGGAAAACTTGAATCGCCAGATTAGCCTCTGTATCTGACCATTCCCCTTGACTATTAGCTACTTGCAATCTGAATTTATATTTTTTATAGTCCAAATTGGTATAACTTACCTGACGATTTTTATCTGCCATTACCCAAGTTTTTTCAAAATCTTCTAACATATACCGAAACGATAATTTTTCGGGATTATCATATTCTAAGGCAGTAAATTTTATGGTGATATTATTGTTGGAATAATCAATTTTAATGGGCTGATATTGCCCTTTTTCATCATAAATTTTTTGTTGTTTTTTGTCAATCAGAACATCGTTAATCAGTGGTTTCAACTTCTTTTTTGTGGTCTGAACCAAAAGCGGATTAAAATAACTGTAAGCCCCAGCATACCCGATGATGTATTTATCTTGAATTTGATTGATTGGATAGAGTGTTAATTCATTACTCAGCCCATCATTGATATTGAAAAAGCTACCTTTCTGAGTCTCGGCATCAATTTTACAGACACCATTGTAGGTACACGCCCAGAGGTTTTTGTTGTTATCCTTCGCTAATGAATAAACATAAAAAGATTTTTCAGGAGCAAAAACATTGCACTTAAAATTTTTTAAATCAATAGAAATAATCCCACCAATAGATGCCAATCTCAGATAACTTTTATCCCAGATTACAGTACTGATTCGGTTAATATAAGGGATAGAGTTTTTTCGAGATTTAATAAAAAACCTTGTCAGTTTGCTCTGAGCGGGTTTATACCTAAAACAGCCATACTTAATTGAACCAATCCAAACATTATCGACATCATCAAAGTCGATACCTTCAATCGGGAAATTTCTTGCATCAGAATTTTCTTCTTGAACCGTTCCGTTCCAATTTAAAGGATGATTTTTTAGTTGAAAAGTATTTATATTTAGTTCAGCCAAACCTTCGTCTGTACCTATCCATAAAATATTTTTATGTGTTAGTTTTAAAACATAAGCATCTGTATGCTTTGTTTGGTCAATCGGAAAATGCTTGAAACCTTCTCCTTCCTTCAAATAAATACCGTCGAAAGTAGCTAACCAAAGCCGCCCTTTTTTGTCAAAAATCAAATCTCTAATTTTAGTATTTACCAAACTTTTATGCTCACTTTTAGCAACAACCTGGTACGATTTAATCACTTTTTTGTTTTCAGAATCGTAGTAAAGTAAGCGTCCCTTTTCATCGCTGGTTGAAATCCACCAAAATTGTGGATTTTTGACATCAGGAATAATTCTGTTGAGGAAATCCAAGGATTTTTGTTCGTATAATTCCTGAATTTTAACGGTCTGAAATTGCTGATTATTCAAATTCACTTTGGTTAGTCCAAAATCAGTTCCAAGCCAGAAGACATTATTATCTTTAAAAATGGTTGTAATTGTGTTGGTTTGCAATCCATTTGGTTCAATTAAAGAAGCCGCAAATTGTTGAATAAACTTGCGAGATGTTCTATCAAAAACCATAATACCATTATTGAAAGTACTGCACAAAAGCACATTGTCGTCTTTTGAAAACTCAGAAATTGAAGAAATTACAAAGTTTTTGGGACTTTCTTCGGGTTTTGTTAATTGTTGGAAAGTATTTTTTTCGGTATCGAAAAGTAAAAGTCCAGAGTCCGTGCCGAGCCAAAGTTCATGGTCATTTTCAGGATAAATGGCATTGACGAAATAGTGCCAAGAAGGAGTATTGAGCGGGAAAAGTTGGGAACTATTCGTTTTAGTATCAAAAACAGTCAGCCCGTCTATCGAACCAATCCAAAGTCGGTTTTTATTATCTTCATAAATAACACTTGGACTCGTAAACTTTTTCAGTTTTGTAGGATGCAAACGGTCTTTTTCAAATGAGAATAAGCCATTGTCGGCAGCTACCCATTTCACGCCCTTGCTGTCCTCGTAGATGGGGGCGGAGGAGAAAACTTTTAATTCATCTTTTCGAGAAATATACTTAAAACCGTCATCTGGCTTACTATAATAGCAAATTCCGCCTTCGGTTGTAACCCAAAGTTTCCCCGATTTGTCTTTCATCAAATGCGAAGTCCAGGTACTTCTCAATCCGTTTTCCAAATAATTTTTGAAAGAATAACCATCAAAACGACTCAGCCCACGATTGGTTGCTACCCACAAAAAACCATCTATATCTTTGGCAATATTACGGACATAGTTATTGACGATTCCCTGTTGAGTAGAATAGTTCTCGAATTTGTAAGACTGCGATAAACAATCTGAGTGTGTTATGATGAAAAAAACAAACCCTAAAAAAAGGTATTTTGTGTGTAAAAAATTGCATTTATTCATGTCTCGAAGTTACGAGATAATAAACAAATGGAAAAAGTAGAAACGCAATAAAAAAAGTAAAATATCTGATTATCAAAAACTTACCACTTTTATTACTTAGTTAATGGTAAAATTTTCCACAAAAAAAGCCCGTCCGAAAACGAGCTTTTTGAAGAGAATATCAAAGACTTACATTTTTAATTCTTAATCCATAATTTTTAATTAACCTCCTATCCAAAATACTTTGTTTTCCCAGGAATTGCCACAGGGTAGTTTCCATTAGCATCTGGTTTTAGGGGCATATCGGCATCCCAAGCAAAGGTTTTCGGAGCAATATTGATACCCGAATTAATGGCTTTGTCCCACTCAATAACTTGTCCAGAATAGGTTGCCATTCTGCCCAAAATCGAGGTCATGGTTGACTTTGCTCCATTTTCAGCATCTGCAAATTTATACTGACCCTTTGCGATAGCCTCAAACAATTCGTCATGCTCATTTTGGTAAGGCTGATTTTCTAATTTTTTATCGAAAGAATACAATGGATTTCCCTTGTGGTCAGAAATTTTACCAGCATCAAACATGATTTTACCTTTTGTGCCTACCACCAACTCATCTACTTTAGCCCAAGTACCAACCTGATGGCGACATTGCGAGTTCAGAATTGTACCATCGGCGTATTCAAATTCTACAATATGGTGGTCAAAAATCTCGCCTGTATCTTTTCCTACACGAGTCCCACGTCCACCCGTACCACGAGCTTTTACTGGATAAGCTCCTTTTGCCCAGTTAATTACGTCAATATTATGAATATGTTGTTCGGTAATATGGTCGCCACAAATCCAGTTGAAATAATACCAGTTTCTCATCTGATATTCCATTTCAGTTTGTCCAGCAGTCCGTGGTTTTGTCCAAACGCCATCATTATTCCACCAAGCCGAAGCCGACACAATATCGCCGACCATACCATCTTGTAATCTCTTCATCAGCTCTCGGTACGAAGTCTGATAATGTCTCTGTAAACCCACCACAACATTCAATTTCTTAGCTTTAGCTTTTTCAGCAGCCACCAAAACTCGTTGAATACCTGCGGGGTCGGTAGCACAAGGTTTTTCCATGAAAATATGCTTGCCAGCGTTCACAGCAGCCTCGAAGTGCATCGGACGAAACCCAGGAGGAGTTGTCAGAATCACGACATCCGCCAAAGCCATTGCTTTAGTGTAGGCATCAAAACCTGTAAATTTATGATCTTCCGAAACCGCAATTTTAGGTTTCAGATGAGCCATTTCATCATTAGTAATTTCGGCATAGCAAGAATCCAAACGGTCTCTAAAAGCATCTGCCATTGCCACCAATTTTACATTTTGTTTGGTGCTAAGTGCCTGAACAATAGCACCAGTACCACGTCCACCACAACCAATCAGTGCGACTTTTATCGTATCGTCAGTGCCGTTATTGAACATCGAAGCCTCCGACAAAAACGGAGTAGCTAACAAACCTCCAGCAATCATGGAAGTATTTTTTACAAAATCTCGTCTATTTTGGTTCATGGTATTTTGGTTATTGATTGATGTTGAAAGGGGGTATCAAATGTTTAATATTTACACGCCAGGGATAATGATTCCTTTTTCTGCATTTCTTTTTCTTAGTTGTTTTAGCATAGCTTGATATTCAGGAGTCTTGAAACGTTCCTTAGCTTCTTGTTCATCTTTAGCCTTTTCCTCCTTCCAACGTTTGATAAATCTATCAACATTGGCTTGGCTTTCTTCGGGAGTCAATATTTTTTTCTGTAATGTTTCCATGATTCTAAAAGATTTGTGTACCAAAAATAATGATTTTAATTCAAAATCTGGCTTTATTGACACACTTTGTAGGTGGCTGTTGCGTCTTTGTACCAATCTGTTTTAACTTGATTTATGTTGTTTACACAAATAGATTGGATGTTATTTTTATCGCAATAAAAACTTGTCAGGGCAATATTTCCACTAACTTCCAGACTTGACAATTTGTTGTTTGAACAATAGAAATTTACTAATAAAATATTCTTACTAACATCTAAGTTTAACAAACTATTGAAATTACAATAGAACTGTTTTAGAGAAACATTTTTGCTAATGTCTAAATTAGTCAAACTGTTGCTAACACATCCAAAAGTTTCAAGTAAAGTATTTTTGCTAACATCTAAATATGCCAGTTGGTTTTCATAACAAAATAACACTTTCAAATTTTTATTATTGATTAAATCTAAGTTAGATATTCGATTTTTATTACAAAATAATCCTTCCAATAATAGATTTTTACTAATATCTAAACGAGTGAATTGATTAGAACTACAATCTAAATATAGAAGGTTAGAATTTTTGCTTACATCTATGTCTATCAAGTTATTACCACTACAATATAAGCCTTTCAGAGCGGTATTTTTTGTAATATTTAACTCTCTCAGGTTAGCATTATCAATCACAAGTTCTTCTAAATTGGTGAATGCTTCTATTCCCGTTAAATTATTGATTTTCCCATATCCTTTTGTGGAAGGATAAAATAATGATGTTACTTTAATGACATTTGCTCTCAAAACTTTTCCATCTTGAATATCATCAATTTTCGATTGTATTAACGCTTCCTCAAAGTTGGGGTCTGGGATTATTACGTATTCAGATTCTGGGTTTATCTCTTTTGATTTACACCCCACTAAAAGAAAAATAATGGTTGTGAATGTTAGAAATCTAAATTGTAAAAAAACGATGATTAATGTGTTCTTTTTCATTTGTAAAATTGTTTATGTTTGACATAGATGATTATTTTGTTTTTACCGCAACACCCCCTCAAAAAATGCCAAAACATCTTCCTTGGTTGGCTGTTTTACGGGGCGAATTACTCTGAAACCCACAAAAGGAGAATCGGCATTCCACCATTTGCTTTTCGGGATTTGGGGGTCACGTCTGTTCCAAATTGGGTCAGATTTTAGGCGGTCTGCACTGCGTAATTGAGAGGCTTCGCTTTCATAATTACCTCCTTTTACGGTACTTGGGTAACGTTTTAGTTTTGTATTGTAGGGGTTAGTTTGCCCTTCGGAAATCTTTTTGTAAAACTCAGCATCGTACTGGTCAAGTGTCCATTCTGCTACATTTCCCAGCATATCATAAAGTCCCCAAGGATTCGGTTTTTTCTCGGCAACATGATGATATTTTTCTGCTGAATTTGCTTTAAACCAAGTATAACTCTCTAATTCTGAGACACTTTCGCCAAAGAAAAAAGGTGTTTTACTCCCTGCCCTACAAGCATATTCCCACTCAGCTTCGGTGGGTAAACGGTGAAAAATCCCCGTTTTAAAATACAGCCATTTGCAGTACATCAAAGCCGCATATTGTTGCATAGAATTTGCAGGAAATCCCCCAACTTTACCCATACCCAAGGTAAAATCTATGTACGGAGGCGACGGTCTCGTGATGGCATCTGGCTTAGGTTCTGGGTCACGTTCGGCTTCAAAAAAAAGCTGGTATTCGTCATACGTTACCTCGGTTGCACCCATCCAAAATGCTTCAATTTTCACCTTCACTTGTGGGCTTTCGTCTGCCTCATGTCCTTGCTCATTTTCTGGACTGCCCAAAGTAAATTCTCCCGCAGGAATAGGCATCATTTTAAACTTTACGGTTGAATTTGGAATCTGTTGTTCGTAAGGCTTAAAGTCCTGTGCAATAGATATTTGGCAAATAAAAAATAATGAAAGAATGAATGTTTTTTGCATGAGTTTGATAAAAAATGAAAGACTTCAAATATACAATATTTTAACACCTTTTGTACGGAATATTTAAGATTTTGAAATGGCATTATCTCATTAATCCACGAATCCAGATTCAGAAAATAATCACTTCTCCAAATATCCTTCAAACCCCGCAGACTGCCAAATTTTAACTTTTTCTCCCTGCATTTCTGCCATGAATAATGCACAATTTGGCAATGATTTTATGAGAGCAAGAGCCTTTTTTACAGACAAAACACTACAAGCTGTTGCCAACCAGTCTGCCGTTGCACCGTCGGGGGCAATTACGGTCACATTGCGTTGGTGAGTTACGCCCAAGCCCGTACGAGGATTCAGAATGTGCGAATACTTTTTTCCGCCAATTTCCACAAACTGATACATATTCCCTGAAGTCGCAACTCCCTGATTTTGAAGCACTAAATACCGAGGAATCAATTCTTCTGAGTTAGGGATTGTGATGCCGATACGGAAATGCCCAAGTCCAAGCCCCGAAGCGTCGGTCGCCCCAGCCCTCAGAGGGGGAGTTTTATTCGTCCAATTCGTTGTCGCAAACTCCCCCTCTGGGGGCTGGGGGGCTGTCATCGCTAAATCCCCTCCTGCATCAACCAAAACCTTTTTGATTCCTTTGCTTTTACAAAAATCCACTACTACTTGGGCTAAATATCCCTTCGCAATTCCGCCTAAATCTAACTGAGTATTTTCTTGTAAAAATTTTACAGAATGATTACTGGAGTCTAAGACAATATTCTGATAACCAGTGCTTTGCAATAAAATTTTTAAAATATTTTTATTGGGTAAAATTTTATCTTTACGTGCTTTTCGCCATAGTTTTACAATTCTACCAACTGTAATATCGAATGCTCCATGACTGATTTCAGAAGCCTTGATGGATTTACATAAAATATCCCAAAGAGCAGGCGAAACCTTTGTGAATACATCCGTTCCTGCTTTTGTACTGAGCTGATTTAATTCACTATTTTCTAAATAATCACTGTAAATTAAATTCAAAGAATCAACAATTTTGTAGGCTTCTGTGGCGATGTGATGGGCTTTCAAAGAATCATCTACGTACAACGCAATATTGAATGGCGAACCCATTTTGGGCTGAGAGAAAGTTTGTTTTTTTGTTTGGGAAAATCCAGATAATGATTTGATTATCAATAAGATAAAGAATATTTTTTTCATAAAATTATCCCATAAAAAAAGCGTAGATTTTTCCTACGCTTTTGGTTTATTAAATTATTCCCTCTTCTCGAAGATGGTTTTCTATATTAAAATTATGTCCATTCAGTAATTCTACGTCCTTTTCCCAACTTCTCGTGAGCCAATCTTGCCCTTGTTCTGCAATTAGAACTTTTCCGTAAAGTGTAAATATCCAAATCACTTTCTCTGTGCCAAAATCGAGCAATTTTTGGGTTTTGCGATACACATAACCACTGTCTTCTGGGTCTGAAAGGTCTGCTTTA
>JAAFJL010000151.1 GCA_013298865.1 Cytophagales bacterium
ATAGGATGGGTGCTCACCTCTTCCCTTCTCGAACAGAGTAGTTAAGACCCATGCCGCTGATGATACTGTAATCATATACGGGAAAGTAAGTAAGCTCCTAAATATTATCAACAACAAAAGCCACCCATAAGGTGGCTTTTGGCATATATATGAGGTAAAATTAAACAATCCAAATATGTTTCTTGACTTCCCTATTTAGCAACACATAAAAAAGGACTCTCTTCGATATCAAAAGAGAGTCCTTTTTTTGTGATGTTATTATAAAGACGAAAGGAGTTGTCACTGACAACTCCCTGTACAAATTAATAGTTCTACACCTATTTTCTTAAATGACTTTGGTTCTGAAACCCTATTATATTTTTCTGTTAAGTAAGTTAAAAAAACATAGGGTGTCAAGGGACACCCCTGTTTCCTAAATACCTAACCACTAATTTCTTTTATTGTACTAACTTAATTCATTTCTTTTCTCATGAAATTGCCGAAATAGTTGCGGGTTTTTTCTAAGAAATCTTTCTTTTTACGACGAGAAATTGCAATCTTTTTTCCATCATTTAATTGGACAAACATTTCTTCTTTTACGTCATATTGAGTAAGAAAGTGTAAATTTATGGCAAATGATTTGTGTACTCTTACAAACATCTCTGTGTCTAACTTTGCCAAGAACTCTTTCATCGTTCTTGATACTAATAATTTCTTTCCATTCTTAAAGTAGAACATTGTATAGTTACTGATTGCTTCAAGATGGCTAATTTCATTCCATGGTACAGTGATACTTTTTTTACAACATACTGGTAATTGAATAACTTGACTTAGTAATGTACTGTCAGTGGGAAATAATCTGTTTTCTTTATTAGTTGAGTTAATTGAATACGAGGTAAGCGTATTGAATGACGTTATCATGATAGTTATTAGTTTGATTGTTGATCATAAACTTCAAGTTACTTCGGGATACTCTATCATGTGGTTAGCAATTGTTTAGCAAAGTTGCGAAGAATATTGATATATGTCAATCACACAATGATGTGATAAGATGTGACATTGTGCCTAATAATACCGTCTAACATACCTTTTTATACAATTCTTTGATGAATTGCTTTCGCTACTGCCTCTGTTTGTGAATGAACATGGAGTTTTTCGTATATTTTTTTGATATGTGACCTTACTGTATCCATACTAATGTTACTCTTATCAGCTATCATTTTGTAGCTATTCCCCTTTACCAAGAGTCCTAATATTTCAGTTTCTCTGTCCGTTAGGTTGTGTGATGTATCTAAACTTTTTTGCTGAGGTTGTGATGGCAACATTTGTAACACTTTCCGAGCAATACTTGATGTCATTGGGGCACCTCCATGATGAGCATCATAAATAGATTCTAAAAGTCTTGCTGGTGGGGTTCGTTTTAATAAATATCCGACTGCTCCTGAGCAAATAGCATCAAAAATGCTCTCATTGTCTTCAAAGACAGTAAACATTAATACATTTACGCTTGGTGCTGTTTTTTTGATGTCTTTTAATCCTTTTAATCCGTTAGCAATAGGCATATCAATATCCATCAGGACAACATCTGGGGAAAGTTCTTGCATTTGTTCTATGACTTTTTCACAGTTAATAAATGCCCCTACGAGGTCAAATCCCATCGACCCTTTTAATAGAACAGTTAGGCTTTCTCTGAGATCAGGATTATCTTCATAAACAACTATTTTGATTGCATTGATATTCATTTGTTTTAAATTTATCATAGGGCTTGCCTACTTTGTTGTGGTAAATTAATTGTAGGATTAAAGATACTACTCTTTTAACTAAGTGGGTATCACACAATGATGTGATAAAATATGTTAATATTTAATTCTCGTAGCTTATTTATGATAGTGACTCTAAAAATTGTAATTTTGTATTTCAAAATCAATTCATAAACCAGTGAAAAAAATATTATATTGTTTAGGTCTGTTATTAACTTTAGGTTGTGTAGTAGCTTGTGGTGATTCTTCTAAGGCTTCTTCTGAAATAGAAGGAAGCAGGGCGTCATTAGATAATTCAGATTTGGCTTTGAGCCATCAAACGACTCTTTTTCAGACAATTCTTAAAAGAGATTCTGGAATGGCTCGAGGAATTTCTTTAGGAGAGGTTTTTGCGGATGCAGTGAAAAAAGAAACTGCTACTCCTGCTGAAGTTCGAGAAGTAAATCAAAAAAACTTTACAGAACATTTTGATGAAACGGATTTGAATTTTGTGGATATTACTTACACGGGTGATACCGAAGGAAAAATAAGTGTTATTAATTTGGATGTTTACATAGAAAAACAAGCGATTGTTGATAGTCTTTTTCATGAATTTGGTACTTATTTTACCAAAAAATATGGTATTGGTGCTTCCGAAAACAAGAAAACTTTGTGGGCTTTGCCAGACAATTATAGCTTGCAATTAGAAAATGTAAGTACTCAGAAAGACCCAGGATTTAAAATACTCTTTTCAAGTAAAGATAAAAAGCCACTGTAAGTAAGTTGTTAAATTTTAAGTTATTATGTTGCGCAGTCAATGAAATAATTATAAACTCTTTCTTAACAACTCTTTCTCAACCTTATTGTATAAAATAAAAGCCCTCAATCTGTGAAGAATGAGGGCTTTTTAGTTTACTACTTAAATGATTAAGACCCGCAAGCCTCACAACCCTCTGGATTGTCTAATGAACATTGCATTGCTACCCAACTTTGTTCGGTTACATTGTCTAAACCCGCTGCGGTGAGCGTGTTGTTAGATGACTTCGCCTGTGCTGCATCTGCGGCATAGACTTCATAGTTCATCTCATGTTCTTGCACAATGTTTGCTTGTTCAATTGCTACTTCAGCTTGTTTCTCGACTGTAAACTTAATGGCATCGGCTGCGGCTTTTGTTCTGAGATAATACATTCCAGTTTTTAAGCCTTTTTCCCATGCGTAAAAGTGCATCGAAGTCAATTTTCCGAAGTTCGGGTCTTGAATATGGATATTCAAGGACTGCGACTGACAGATGTACGCTCCACGGTCAGCAGCCATTTCTATAATTACTTTTTGTTTTACTTCCCAAACTGTTTTGTACAAATCTTTCAAATTCTGAGGAATTTCTTTGATGTCTTGTACTGAACCGTTGGCTGTGATTAACTTATTTTTCATCGAATCATTCCATAGATTCAATTTTACTAAGTCTTTCAATAAATGTTTATTTACTACGGCGAATTCTCCAGAAAGTACTCTACGAGCATAGATATTTGAAGTATAAGGCTCGAAACACTCGTTATTTCCTAAAATCTGCGATGTCGATGCTGTTGGCATTGGTGCTACTAACAATGAGTTACGCACGCCATGAGTTTTTACTTTCTCACGCATGGCTGCCCAGTCCCAACGACCAGACTCTGGTGTTACCCCCCACATATCAAACTGGAATATTCCTTGAGAAATCGGAGAACCAGCCCATGTTTCATAAGGACCTTCTTTAATAGCCAATTCCATAGATGCTTCCATTGCAGCATAATAGATGGTTTCAAAAATATCCTTATTCAATTGTTTTGCTTCATCAGATTCAAACGGCATTCTTAATAGAATAAAAGCATCTGCCAGACCTTGAACACCCAATCCGATTGGACGGTGACGCATATTTGAAACACGAGCTTCTTCTACTGGATAGTAGTTACGGTCGATGATTCTGTTCAAATTCTTAGTTGCCGTTTTGGTTACCTCATATAATTTCTGATGATCAAAGAACATGAAGCCTCTCTCGTTCATTGAAATATACTTAGGCAATGCCAATGAGGCTAAGTTACAAACTGCAACTTCGTCTTTTGAAGTATATTGAATGATTTCGGTACACAAATTTGAAGACTTGATTGTACCTAAGTTTTTCTGATTTGATTTACGGTTCGCATGGTCTTTGAATAACATATACGGCGTACCTGTTTCAGTCTGAGATTCTAAGATTTCAAACCAAAGATCTTGTGCTTTTACTACTTTACGGGCTTTACCTGCTAATTCGTAGCTTGTGTATAGTTTTTCAAATTCTTCTCCATAACTGTCTGACATTCCTGGACATTCGTGCGGACAGAACAATGACCATGTGTCGTTGTCTTTTACTCTTTGCATGAACAAATCAGGAATCCAAAGTGCGTAGAATAAATCTCTTGCACGCATTTCTTCTTTACCATGATTCTTTTTCAAAGACAAAAAGTCGAAAACATCTGCGTGCCAAGGTTCAATATAAACTGCAAAAGAACCTTTGCGTTTTCCGCCTCCTTGGTCAACGTAACGAGCTGTATCATTAAATACTTTCAGCATCGGGATGATACCATTTGAAGTACCATTTGTTCCCTTAATGTAAGACCCTGTTGCACGAATATCATGAATAGCCAGACCAATACCACCCGCAGATTGCGAGATTTTAGCACATTGTTTTAAGGTATCATAAATTCCTTCGATTGAATCTTCTTGCATAGTTAATAAGAAGCAAGATGACATCTGAGGTTTTGGTGTACCAGCATTAAATAAGGTTGGGGTTGCATGAGTAAACCAACGTTCTGACAATAAATTGTAAGTGTCAATAGCAGATTCAATATCATCGCCGTGAATTCCTACGGCAACACGCATGAGCATATGTTGCGGGCGTTCAGCGATTTTTCCTTCTAATTTCAAGAGATAAGATTTCTCTAAAGTCTTGAAACCAAAGTAATCATAACCAAAATCACGGTCATAAATAATAGCGGCATCTAATTCAGCAGCGTGCTTTTTGATAACATCATAAACTTCTTTTGACAACAAAGAGGCATTTTCGCCAGTTTTTGGGTCAAGATAAGTAAACAAGCGTTTCATTGTCGCCGAGAAAGATTTCAGCGTGTTTTTGTGAAGATTGGAAATTGCCACCCTTGCTGCAAGTGTTGCATAATCTGGGTGTTTGGTGGTCATTGAAGCCGCAGTTTCTGCTGCTAAATTGTCCAATTCAGTAGTGGTTACACCATCGTAAAGACCTGTGATTACCTTTTTTGCAACTTCAAGCGGTTGTACGAAGTTGGGGTCAAGGCTGTAACAAAGTTTTTCGATACGAGCTGTAATTTTGTCAAACTTAACAGACTCACGTCTGCCATCTCTTTTTAATACATACATGTTTTTGAAGGTAGGGATTAATGTTAGGGAATTAGGAAATTGGCGGTTTTCATAATTTTAAAAGAGTGGTTTTGGTTGCTTAATTAACAAATCCCTTAAAAGAAGCAAAAACTAAAACACAATGGGATTTTAGAAGTCATTAGAATTGACCTCGGAAATCAGGAGTTTTCAAAACTTTGTAAGGATTAGTTAACAACCTCTTGGTGAGTTGTTTAAACTTATGTTCCAAAGATAGTATTTTTAGTGTCTCAAATCAATCAGTAATTTTTTAATAATTTCTTAATCTTGGGGTAATCTATGTGTATTGTACAATGTAACTTTCGGGCAGATAGGGTGTTATGGCAACCTTAACTTGAAAAAATTATATTTAAAAAAACTTCAAAAATTTTGTGGAAAACTTATGAACAATTATTCGGTTAGGAAACATTAGAAAAACCTTGCAAAAAAATTTCAAAAACATGAATTATTTTGTAATTTTGCAGTCCTTTTGTAGAAAGGCATTTGTTAGAGCATTGTCCGTGGTTTATTTCTTTTCCGAAATTTTATCAATCCCATTTTAACAAATAGACATAACGGATAATTATTATATTGAATTGACGGCAGGGAATCGTCTCACAATCAAAAAAATATCATGAAAGCAGGAATCCATCCAGAGTACAGACCAGTAGTTTTTCACGACTTGTCAGCAGATTACAAATTTTTGACTCAGTCATGCGTTAAAACAACAGAAACAACAGAATATGAAGGAGAAACTTATCCAGTATTCAAATTAGAGGTTTCTTCGCAGTCACATCCTTTTTATACAGGTAAAAATGTATTACTTGATACAGCAGGACGTGTTGATAAATTTTACAAGCGTTTTGGTAAGAAATAATATCAAAAATTATAATTATCTTGAAGCCTCTCAATTACTGAGGGGCTTTATTTTTATCCCTCCTTAGCTGTTAATAGTGCCATTTTACCAACAAAAGGTTTTTATGCCGATTGCCGTGCTTTAGGACCTAATCAGGGTTATGTCCGTGATGGAAGATTATTGGCTTTTTGGAAGTATGATGGATATTTCCAATATGATGAAGTTTGGAATGGTGACCTTAAAATTGAAGTGTCTGAATTTCAGGGACTTGTACCACTCACGATTGAAAACCTAAGTGATTTTTGTCTGATAAATGGAGAACGAATTGTAGATGATTTTGCGATGATGTTTCCTAATGGTTTTGGGAAATCAACGACTGCACCAATTGATAATCCCTGGACGGCAGTTTATAATGAAGACGATATTTACATTTCAGAAAATGTGGATTTGAAAGCGGCTTCTTTGAATGCAGAGAATGGTCCTATTTTTATTGGTGAAGGAGCAAAAATTATGGAAGGTGCAATGATTCAGGGACCTGCCTATATCGGTGAGAGGGCTGTGGTTGGTCTGGGTGCAAAAATCCGCCCGAATACTACTATTGGCTACGGAGCAAAGGTTGCTGGAGAGGTGAGTAATTCAATAATTGGAATGTTTTCTAATAAAGGTCATGAAGGATTCATGGGGAATTCTATCATCGGAGATTGGTGCAACTGGGGGGCTGGGACGAACAACTCTAATCTGAAAAATGATTATTCTGAGGTGACACTTTGGAACTACGCAACCAGTTCTTTTGAAGGAACAGGCTTGAAATTCGTGGGATTAGTCATGGGAGACCATTCTAAATGTGGCATTAATACGATGTTTAATACGGGAAGTGTTGTTGGGGTGAATTGTAATATTTATGGAGGTGGGTATCAGCCAAGGCATATTCCTTCGTTTTCATGGGGTGGGGGAGAGGATTTTAAACCTTACCGTCTCGACAAAGCTATTCAGGTAGCAGAAGAAGTCATGACCCGACGAGGACAGTTTCATTCTTTTGAAAATGGTGAAGACATGGTCTTGAAATCCGTCCACGAGATGATTCAGAAGGGAATATTCAAGGCTTGATTTAAAGAAGGGAGTTTTAATGAAGTTTCATCAAAATTCTCTTCCGATATTAAATACAAAGCCTCTTTCATTTTTTTGATTTAGTACATAATTGAATCGCATGACTACATTATAGTATGTCACAAGGTCTAAACCTACGCCTATGCCAGCCAGCCATTTGTTGGCTAAATTACTCCGATTTCTTTCTGTAAAATTATTGCTCACATAACCTGCATCGGCATAAATATTCGGGTAAAGTGCAATAGGAATTGTACTGAACTGTTTGATTTTCAGAAACTTGAGTCTTGCTTTTGTATTTAATAATTCATACTTGATGGTGTTACGTGCGTAGATATAGGCTTGTCCGTCTATGGCGTAGAGTTCGTAACCCCGCACTAAATCGTTTTGATAGCCCAAACCTCTCGTATTGAAAAAAGGTTGGTTGTTTGGACTTGAAATTTTTCCTTCTAAAACTGTCTGAAAAAAAACTTTCCTTCCCAATTGTTTATATCCAGAATAGGTAGCCGAAATGTCTATCAGGTTTATATCATCATTAGAAAAAATCCCTAACTTGCTGACAATCAACTCATAACGATTTCCTCTGAGTGGATAAGGAGCATTATCTCTGAAATCGTAATTGAAATAGTAGGTCAATTGAAAGTATTTTTGATAAGTTCTGTTTTCTAAAAAATAATTAGGATTTAACCTTGCAATCGTGTCTGCAATTTGATTGGCATTGTAGCGTAATTCCAGCGAATGATTGTCGTAGAAATGATAACGTTTTCGGATGGCTATTCTTGCAAAAAAACGCTTTTGCAAAATATCATCAGATTTTCGGTATGCCAGTGTATCATTGAAAGTAGAATACGCCAAGTTATTATTGGTTGCATAAGAAACCCGCATATCTATGCCTGTTCGTTGAGATTTGTCGATATAGGGAATTCTGTAACTTACATCCGCTCTTTGGATAAAACCACTGATGAGGTACAAAGAAAGTTTTTCTGCACGCCCCCGAAGGTTATTGTGCGAGAGCGAAAAACCGTAAATAGTTCTATTGAATTGATGCCCTCGTTGCCACCATTCGTTTAAATTTCTATCGGCAATATCAAAAACGGGATAGCCTAAAATATACCATTGTTCTTGAACTATAATATTGATAATCAGGTAGTTATTTTTAATTTCTGACTTAATTTCTACCGAATTAAAGAGATTTGTATTGAAAATTTTCCTGCGATTAAGTTCTAATAACTTCGTCAAATCTTTGGTCTGAAGTGTGTCTGAAACTGCAAAATCTAACTCTCTCAGAATAATATTTTCTTTCGTTTTTTGATTGCCCACAATATGAATTTCCTGCACGATTATTGTCGAATCTGTCGGAGCAAAGAAATTCAAGAAAGAAAATATCAAACAGAAAAAGTGCATAAATTGGGACTAAGGAATGATGAATCTTGATTTTTTTAGAAAGTCAAAAATAGAGAATTTTTGTTGGACTTTAATATTTGCGTTAGATTGGCACGATTTATCGCTTAAAATTCAAAATAATCTTTAAATAAGCCTATAAATTGCTTAATATTGTTGAATTGTAATGAGTAAAAACCCATCATTTACCCTAATTGTTAACCATTTTTATCATTTATCTTATGTCATTCAAAAAACCCATTTTATCATTTTCACAAATCATTAGTATGAATGTCGGATTTTTTGGCATTCAGTATAGTTTCGGACTGCAACAAAGTGCGGTAAATCCAATTTATGATTTTCTCGGAGCAAATCCAGACGACATTCCTTTTCTAAATTTAGCAGGACCAATGACTGGACTCTTGGTTCAACCAATCATTGGAGCGTTATCGGATAGGACTTGGTCACCAAGATTCGGACGACGGAAACCCTACTTTTTGGTTGGGGCTTTAATGTGCAGTTTAGCATTATTAATTTATCCTTTTAGTAGTTCATTGTGGATGGCAGCAGGACTTTTATGGATATTGGATGTAGGCAATAATACCGCAATGGAGCCATATAGGGCATTTATTGCGGATAAATTAGATGCTTCTCAACAACCGACGGGTTTTCAGGCACAAAGTTTTTTTACGGGTTTGGGGCAAACTTTATCTAATCTTTCTTTATTCATTTTTCCGATGATTTTTGTAGGGAAAACAGGTTCTTTGCCTACATGGGTTTATGCCTCATTTTTTCTCGGCTCGGTTTGTTCGATTGGTTCAATTTGGTGGAGTACCTCTACAACTCCTGAAATTCCCCCTACTCCCGAAGAATTGAAAGAAATAGAAAGTAATCCGCTCAGTATTTTTTCTCCATTTACAGACATCATCGGCGCAATTATAGATATGCCAAAAGTAATGTGGCAATTGGCTTTGGTCTATTTATTTCAGTGGTATGCTCTATTTTGTTATTGGCAGAATTCATCTAAAAGTATTGCATTAACCGTTTTTCATACGACTCCAAAAGATAGTCCAGATTTGTATAGCGAAGCCGTAGCGTGGACAGGATTAGTGAACGGATGGTACAATGTCGTGATGTTTTTGGTAGCATTTAGTTTGGTTTGGTTTGCCAAAAAATATTCTCCCAAATTGGTTCATGCAGGCTGTTTGGTGTTGGCAGGTTTGGGTTTTGTTGCGTTTTCTTTCATCGAGGATAAATATTTACTTTTCCCTGCCATTACGGGTTTTGGTATTGGTTGGGCAAGTATGATGGGAATCCCTTATCTGATGGTGGTTGCGTCAATTCCGAAGGAACGTTATGGCGTTTACATGGGAATTATTAACATGATGATTGTGATTCCGATGCTGATTCAAACATTGACTTTTGGGTACATTCTTAAAAATTTCTTGAACAATGATCCATCAAAAGCCATCACTTTTGCGGGTGTTTTATTACTTGTTGCAGCTTTGGCAACATTGATGATTGATGCGAAAAAACCTTCCGAAGATTTGGCAATGCCAATGGGTGGCGGGGGACACTAAGACTTTTACTGACAATTGACTGCCTACAATAAAATTTCACATTTTATTGTAGGCTTTTTTGATGATTTTCGATGAAAATTCATGTAAAATTTGCATATTCATGGTTCAATTGAAAACTCTAATTTTTAATTTTTCCCAATATGATAAGTACTTATACGAAGAAAACTCCTGCGGATATTGTTGGTTATAACGCCTTGATTGCCTACAAACTTTATGAGGCTTTCAGGACACGGAATTTTCCAAGAATCGCTGAGTGCTACCATGACAATGCGACTTATACCAGTCCGTTTTTTGATAATTTGAAAAAAAATGAGATTGTAGCTATGTGGAAGGCTTTTTTACTGAATGATTTCAATATGGAACTCACTCATAGCAATATCGTTGCAGAAGATGTTAATGATCAGTTGGGGTCTGCGAATTGGGAGGTAAAATATACTTACTGGGACACTAAACAGCAGGTTAAAGTTGCAATCAAGACAAAATTGCAGTTCAAGGCGGGCAAAGTAATTAAGCACGAAGATTCTTTTAGCTTTTATCTTTGGGCGATTCAAGCCTACGAAATACAAGGTTTTCTTTTTGGTGGATTGGGCTTTTTTCGGAATAAAATAAAGCGAAAAATGTATAAAAATATGGAGTATTGGATTGGTAGAAGCCTTGATGGAAGTGCCCAAATCAGAGAATGGTTAGCTTTACAAAAGGTTAAATAGTTTCATTCTTTTACCCAAAAATTGTCCGCCAAAAGCCACTATTTTTCTTCAATTTTATCGTTTTTTCTGGAAATTTAAAATTGTATTCTGCTACTATTTCTGATTGGCAATTTTTGAAAAATTCAGGGTCAAAATTGGCTTCTTCTAAATGTTCTATCACATAAGATAACGTTCTTTTTTCGGCAATCCATTGCTGACAAACTACTTGCCTGAAACGTATGCCAAAAACATTAAATCCAATCACAGCTTCATCCTGAGTACAATAATTAATTCTGAGACATTTTTCTTCCTGAGAATTCTCCCAATAAAAACTACTTTCATTTTCTGCTAAAATTGGTTGAATATCCCCATAAGTTTGATATTCTAAATCAAAGAATTTTGCTGAATTAAAAAAGATGCCAGGATTGTATTTTTTTGATTTTTGACAAATGCTTTCTGCTACAGTTTCGCCCATCATTTTGCCAGTGTACCAAATTGGCTCTGTCGCCTTTCTTCCCTTTGTTGGATTCCTCAATTCTGAACAATCCCCGATGGCAAAAATATCTTTTACCGAAGTTTCCAAACAATCATTTACCAAAATACCTCTGTTGGTTTCGATACCTGCTGCTGCAGCTAAATCTTTTTGAGGTTCAACACCAATGGTCAAACCCAAGAAATCGCAGTCTAATATTTCTCCTTTTTTTGTAATGATGGATTTAATAGCTGAGGGGTTGGGAGAGAGGTTTTTGGAATCTAATACTTTTGTTGTAACCCTCTCAATTTCAGAGTTTAACAAAATTTTAGCACCTCTACTTTCGATATGTTTTGTCACTAATTTAGCTTCTTCTTGGGGCAGAACATTACCCCAAAAACCAGATTCTCGTACTAAGATTGTCACTTCAATGTCACGGCTATGCAACATTTCTGCTAATTCTACGCCAATCAATCCGCCGCCCACAATGACAGCTTTTTTGATTTTGGGCGAAATTTCTTCTAATTTTTCTAAATCTTGTAAACTGTACAAACCTTGTACGCCCAAAGTGTCTTTCGGAACGGCATCATGCCAACGGTATCTTGAACCAGTTGCGAAAATTAGGGTATCATAATGAAGCGTCTGACCGTCCGAAAAGAGGAGGTTTTTAGTAGAAATATCAACTTTTTCAACGTGTTTTTTGAGTAAATCTATGCGATTTTTTGTCCAAAAAAAATCCTCATAAGGTTTGAGATGTTCTAATTTTTGATGCCCCATATACACATACATGAGGGCGGTTCGTGAGAAGAAATACTCTGATTCTGAGGAAATTAGCGTAATTTTATGGTCAGATAATTTACGAATATTCCTCGCCGCCGTAACGCCAGCAATACCATTTCCGATGATGACGATATGTTTAAGTTCACTCATTGGATTGGTCTATTCAAAATAAATTCTGTGGGTACATTATCTGTAAGCCAAACGCCATTTTCAGAACAAAAAAACAAAAAACCTTTCTGGAACATTTCAAAAGAATTAATTTTCAGAATAATAGGTTTGCCATGTCTTGAACCTACTTTGTAGGCAGTTTCTTCGGTTTCACTCAGGTGTACGTGCAAGCGTGACATTTTTTGAATTCCTTCTTTTTCGATAATATCAAGAAACTTCATTGCAGTTCCATGATAAAGCATTGCAGGTGATTCTTTTGCTTCAAATTCTAAATCTACGGCAATAGAATGACCCTGATTTGCCCTGATTTTAGTCAAATCATCGTTAAAAGAAAAACGCTTCTTATTATTGTTTTCAACGACATACTCAAGTATCTCAAAATCAATGGAATATCGTTGTTTATTAATGTTTTTGATTAGGGTATCAACATCTGTCCAACCGTTATGATCAAGGACAATGTTGATGCTGCTTGGGTTATGCCGAAGTGCTAAGCTAAGCAATTTACTGATGCTTGTAATCTGTTTTTCGTTGATATTTTCCATAATTAATTATTGCTAAACTTCCTCACTATCAATTCGTTACCATCAAAAATAGTGAAATGACAGCTTTGTTCCATCTCATAAAACCACTCGCCCAAATTGACATATCTGCTGGATGTCCCGACGGGTAAATCCAATAATAAATGACGATGCCCAAAGATATAAAAATCATGATGTTGGATAATTTCTTGTTCTTTTGAATATGCCCAAAGCCATTCACCGTCGCCCCTGAAATCTAACTCTTTTTCGATTCTGGCATTGGCTTTTCTACTGCCCGACCAAAAATTTGCCAAGCCAATTCCCACGTGTGGATGTAGCCATGAAAATGCCCATTGGCAGAATTTATTATCAAAAACTCGTTTCAAAATTTTGTAACCACCATCACCAGGACCCAGTCCGTCGCCGTGTGCTACGTAAAAAGTAGTAGTTGTTGAAGCTGAAATTACTGAAAATTCTTGGGGTTCACGATAGACTTTGATTCCCATTTCTTTCGTGAAATAATCAAACATCCAGATGTCATGATTACCAGGAAAAATCACGATTTCTATGCCAGAATCACTTAGTTCAGCCAATTTGCCTTGCAAACGTACAAATCCTTTTGGGATAACATTCTTGTATTCAAACCAAAAATCAAATAAATCACCTACCAAAAATATTACTTGTGCATCGTGTTTGATGGATGTTAACCAAGCGACAATCTTGCGTTCACGGGCGAGACTGGTGGCATGGTCTGGAAATCCCAAATGAAAATCTGAGGCAAAATAGAGTTTTTTATCGTTTTGTAAATGAATGCTCTGCACGTGAAAACTGATTAAGT
>JAAFJL010000154.1:0-6116 GCA_013298865.1 Cytophagales bacterium
CTTTTCTTTCATTAAAAATTTGAGCGGCGTACATCGTGGCAATGCACTGCGGAATTCCCAACTCGAAATTATCATTTTTTGCTTCAATAATACTGATAATTGGAGCTTCAATCATTGGCGAGTCGTAGATAGCTGAAATCAAATAATCACAAAAACCTTTCAATCCAATTTTCTCGTCCACATCAAAATTATACCCAGAAAAGTAGGTTAATTTTTTCAAATTTTTCCGTACAACTTCGTTTAAAATTGGCGAAATAATCAATTCACATTTAGCTTTTTCTGTCGCCATTGGAAGCTGGGAATTAAACGATAAAGTCTCCAATAAGTAGTCACTGGGCTTTGAATCAGCTATTTTTCCAAATAATTCAGTTCTCTTTACTTGAATGCCAAGGTTGATTAAATCTTCATATTTGTATTTTGAATATGATTTTGGATTCATGATTTTATTGTTTAATTTGATTTTTAAATTTAACTCATCACCCACTCCAAAGCCCTCCTCTCAGACCACAAAACTCCTTGATAATCAACAGGATAAAACCCACAATGCCCGCCCATTTCGGGGGCTTGGAAATAGATTTTTTCCATTGGCTTTATCTTCTCAAAAGGGAAACATTCCTTCGAGAGAAAAGGGTCATTTTTTGCGTTGATGATTAATGTCGGGATACTGATTTTATCCAAAAAGTACAGCGAACTGTTACGCTCGTAGTAGTCTTCGGCATCTATAAATCCATGGAGTTGTGAAGTATAAGCATCATCGAAATCTTTTAATGTTTTGATATTCGGGATGTATGAAGTGTCAATTTGAAACTCTGGGAAACGTTTAGATTTCTCCAAAATCTTTTTATTCAATGAACGACAAAAACGTTTGGTATAAAGCCAGCCAATCGTTTTGCCACTGCTTGAAAGGTGCAAAGGTACTGAAAAAGTGACTGCCTTCTGAACTTCTGGATAAAGATTTTGTCCTTTTTCTCCAAGATATTTTAAGGTTAAATTCCCCCCAAGACTAAATCCGACTAAATATAGTTGTCGATAACCTTTTGATAATGAATGCTTTATGATAGTTTCTAAATCATCCGTTGCACCGCTATGATAAAATCTTTTGGTTTGATTCATTTCGCCCGAACAACTCCTGAAATTCCAAGCTAAACAGTCGAACCCATGTGCATTAAAATTTCTGACCATGCCCGTGATGTACTGCCGTGAGGTGTCACCTTCGAGACCGTGGGATAAAATTATTTGTGATTGGGTGAATTGGTGATTGGGTGATTTACAATCTGATACATCCACATCCAAAAAATCACCATCGGGTGTGTTTATTCTTTCTCGCACGTAGTTTATGCCTTCTACTTTGCGAAAAACAGAAGGAAAAATTGTCTGAGAATGACCGTCGGGTAACCAAAAAGGGGCTTCGTAATCGGCGTTTTGTATTAATGGCATTGGGTTAAAATCGCTCGTTTATCTAAAAAAATTAGGTGGTAAAAAATTCAGAAAATCATCTTCGTCATCAAAGTTTACAATCTGATAATCTTTCAAAAAGCTACGCATTGCTTCTTTGTGTTTTAATTGTGCGATGTCTTTTTCTAACGCTTGTGTTCCTCTTTTTAAACGGTTAATTTCTCTGGTAAATTTACCCTTCATCGTCTTTTCATCGCCCCCAAATTGCATGAATAAATCTTTACCACCCATTGGTCCAGAGGCTTGCATTCGTAGTTGCCAAAGGTTATTTTCTAACTCAATTATTTGCTCTTTTAGCATTTTGTTGTAGTACTTCAATTGTTCATCTACCATCGTAAGTGATTCAATATCAGAGCCTTGTAGTTCTATTTTCAAGCGTAAAAGTTCAAACAAATCATCATTGCTATAAGCCTCCGTAACCTGCTTCATGATTTCAGTTTTGCGTTCACGCTCTACTTCATCAAGCTCACGGTCTGGGTGAAAAGCCTTCACTAAATCTGCATAAATACTTCTGGCTGCTTTACTGATATTTTTGGCTTCTTCTTTGTCTTTTTCTTCTTTTTCAATTTGCTTGGCAGACTTCTTTTTACTGGCTTTTTTTGCCTCCGCTTCCGCCTCTTTTTCTTCCATTTTTTGGGCAACGTATTCCTGCATTTTTTCAGGATTTGTCAAATCTGCATCATCATCTACTTCAATCCCGAACATAGATTTCATCATGTTTTTCATCAACTCAGATGCTTCTCCTTCTGCCTCAGCGTTCATTTCGTCGTAAGACTCCTCTGAGTATTTATCGTAAATTGGTTTCAGCTCGTCTTTTCCCAAAGATTGAATCAATTCTGTTGACTTTTCCAAGATAAAATCTGCTATTTTTTCCTTTTCTTTTTTCTTGAAATAAGGGTCATCATAGTGTTTATCAAAGACATAGACCATCTCGACCAGCGTATTATTATGCTTTTCCTCCAGAGGGAAAATCTCTGCTTTAATGCGGGTAATAATATGTCTTAAACCTGCGGTGTCATCTTCTAATTTCTGTTTTAACTCATTGATTTTCTTAACGTTAGCATTAAATTGCTTTTGCAGTTTTGATAAATCTTTACCAGATTTTTGGGTAAGCACTAGCGACTTATGTGACATATTTATTTGGCTCTTGATTGATTGACAAAGGTAACTACCCTTTTTTTATTTGGCTTGAATCTTATCCAAAACTTGCCAAATTTGTTTGAAACTTTCTAAAAGCGGAGGGTTTGTTTTGCCTCTAAAATCTTCAAATTCTATATTCGTAATAAAAAATTTACCGATGCCTGTTTTTGGGTCAAAACCCAGAATGGCAGTTACTCCCAAATCATCGCCTGTGTGTCCGATTGCACCTTTGCGATTGAAATGCCAAAAAACTGCCCGATTGGGTTCTTTCGGACTCATGTTTTCGGGCATATCATTTACCGAAAATTGAGCTTTGAACATGGTCTGAAAAGATTCTTTTGAAAGTAATGAAGATTCGCCTACATAGCCTTTCAGCATCTCGGTTAAATATTTCCCTAAATCTTCGGCATTTGTAATAAAACCACCGTCTGGGAAGGTTGCAGGTGTGGAATAAAATGGGAGAGGTTTTCCCTCAATGTCATACAATTTGGCGTGTTTAGCTATATCTATTTTGTCTAAAGCCCAACCAGAATTGTTCATTTTAATTGCCTTTAGTGTATTTTTTTCTGAGAATTCTGCAAAGCTCATTCCTGCTTTTACCTCAATTAAATACGCCGCCAAGACACTTCCAATATTAGAATATTCGTAGCGTTTGCCAGGGGCTGAATTGCTGAAATTTTTCTTGCTGTACCACCTGCCAGTGCTTGAAAGATAGGCAGGCAGAAATGTCCCAAGCGTAGTTTCTATGTCTTTGGTATCAATCCCATAGCGAACATATTCTTTGTACATTTCGCTTTGTAAAATCTCTGGTGAATTATGTTGAGCAACCTTATAGAGCTTTATTCTGAACTTATCTGTCTCCAAAATTCCAGAAGTATGCGTTACTAAGTGCTTGATTTTGATTGGTTTATCTGGAAAATTAGGATTAATGACTTTGAAAGGAAGAATATCGTTGACATTGGTTTCAAGAGTGAAATATCCTTCATCTATGGCTTTCATTAAAGCTGCTGCAATAAAAGTTTTACTCACAGAACCAATGTGTTGCAGGGTTTGCGGAGTGTAAGAAATCTTCTCTTGAACATTGGCAAAACCAAAACCTTTCTGGTAAAGTACCCCATTTTTGTTGACTACCGTCACAGAAAAACCTGGATATTTTGATTTTGAATAAATCTGATTGAGTTCTTGCGTAATGGAATCTGATGTAGTTTGTGCAGTATTTTTCTGGGAGAAAATCAATAAAATTAAACAGAGCATCATGTAATTTTTCATGGATTTGTAGGGCTGATTAAAGATGAAAGAATTAATAGTTTCGTTGTAAAATAAAATCCTATATTTGTTTAGTAACGGTGAAATAATAGCTTATAAAATTTTAGGCTGGCTATTTTAACGTCAGTTTTATCTACTTTTGAAGCGAATAGCATCGGGCAACGGTTGTCGCTATTTAATGAAAAAGTAGAGAAAACTGACGCTAAAAGAGTCGCTTAAAAATTATAAGCTATTGTTTTACCGTTACTTAGTCCTACAAAGATAGGATTTTGAATGAATTCAGAAAAAGCCTTAACTTTCATGCTCAAACTTTAAACTGATTTGTTATGATAAATAAAATTGTAGAAAGTGCAGATGATGCCGTTGCGGACATTTCAGACGGAGCAACGCTTATGTTGGGCGGATTTGGTCTTTGTGGTATTCCTGAAAACTCTATTGCTGCCCTCTTGCGTACAGGTGTGAAAGATTTAACCTGTATTTCAAACAATGCTGGTGTTGATGATTTCGGTATTGGATTGATGTTAAAAACTCGTCAAGTAAAGAAGATGATTTCTTCTTATGTGGGTGAAAATCAGGAGTTTGAGCGACAATTATTGTCTGGCGAATTAGAGGTTGAACTACTGCCACAGGGTACTTTAGCCGAAAGAATTAGAGCTGGTGGGGCTGGGATTCCTGCTTTTTTTACTCCTGCTGGCGTTGGTACAGAAGTAGCCGAAGGAAAAGAAACCAGAGAATTTAATGGTAAAAAATACTTGTTAGAATCTTGGCTAAAAGCCGATTTTTCCATTGTAAAAGCATGGAAGGGAGATTCGGCTGGTAATCTTGTTTTCAAAGGAACTGCCCGAAACTTTAGCCCAATGATGGCATCTGCTGGCAAAATAACCATTGCCGAAGTAGAAGAATTAGTGCCACTTGGTACACTCGACCCGAACGATATTCATGTGCCTGGGATTTATGTTCAAAGGATTTTTCAAGGCAAAAACTATGAAAAAAGAATTGAACAACGGACGGTCAGTAGTCCTCCTGCAACTGAAGGAGATGTGAAAAAAGTGGAAGCAAAAGCTCCTTCTGGTGCGAGTACAGCCATTGCTCGTCGTATTGCCCAAGAATTACGAGATGGACAGTATGTCAATTTGGGGATTGGGATTCCTACCTTGGTTGCCAATTATATTCCAGATAATATTAATGTTGTGCTTCAATCCGAGAATGGTTTATTGGGAATCGGACCGTTTCCGACTGAAGATAATGTGGATGCAGATTTAATTAATGCTGGAAAACAGACCGTTACGATGTTGGCTGGTTCATCAATTTTTAGTTCTGCCGAAAGTTTTGCCATGATTCGGGGTGAACACGTTGACTTGACAATTTTGGGTGCAATGGAGGTTTCTGAAAACGGAGATATTGCTAACTGGAAAATTCCTGGAAAAATGGTAAAAGGCATGGGCGGTGCGATGGATTTGGTGGCTTCTGCTAAAAATATCATTGTAGCCATGCAACACGTGAGCAAAGATGGAAAATCCAAATTGCTCAAAAAATGTTCCTTGCCTATTACGGGTATCAATTGTGTAAAGAAAATTGTAACAGAATTAGCCGTTTTAGAAGTTTTGCCAGAAGGAGGTTTTAAATTGTTGGAAACTGCCCCAGGGATTACGATTGAAGATGTACAAAAAGCCACGGAAGGTAGATTGATTATCTCAGAAAATGTAAAAGAAATGAGGTACTAAGTAGCTTCTCTATACCTCTAAGTTTATTCTATTCGTACAATTTTAGTTGTCAAATTCAAAAAATATGTCAAAAAACTTTATTGCTGCAAACGCTACCGTGATTGGAGATGTTACGATTGGTTCAGATTCTTCGGTTTGGTATGCTGCCGTTATTCGGGCTGATGTTGAGAAAATTATCATCGGCGAACGAACAAATATTCAAGACGGAGCAATTCTTCATGCTGATTTTGGCGAACCAACCATCATCGGGAATGATGTTACGCTTGGGCATGGGGCTATTATTCATGGTGCAACAGTTGGCGATTGCTCGTTGATTGGTATGCGTGCAACGGTGCTGAACAGAGCAAAAATTGGAAGTTTTTGCGTGATTGGAGCCAACGCTTTAATTACAGAAGGCATGGAAATTCCTGATTATTCTATGGTATTGGGAGTGCCTGCCAAAATCGTAAAAACACTCCCAGAAGGCATTGCCCAAATGTTAAAAGCCAGTGCAGATCATTATGTCGAAATGGCAAAAAGACACCAAGCAGG
>JAAFJL010000154.1:6138-13002 GCA_013298865.1 Cytophagales bacterium
TTATTTATTCCAAATGATTACATTTACCAAAAATATTTTCAACTCGTACTTACCATGACAAAAATTAAAAAAATTGACCCTGCTTCACAGGCGTATAAATATCCAATGCTGATAAAACGCATTTTGGAATATTCTCTGAAATTAGAACCAGAACGTGAGATTTTTTATCGAGATAAATTCAAATTGAATTACCACCAACTCAATCAGCGAGTTCGCCAGTTAGCAAATGTTTTCAAGAACATGGGCATCGAAGGCGGTGAAACTATTGCAGTCTTGGATTTTGATAGTCACCGTTATTTAGAATCATTTTTTGCCATACCAATGACAGGAAATGTGATTCACACAATTAACTGGAGGCTTTCGCCAGAACAAATTCTTTATACCATTAATCACGCTGAGGATTTGGTCATTATCGTGAATGCAGAGTTCGTGCCTTTACTGAATTCGTTGGCAGACAAAATCACGACGGTCAAGAAAATTATTATTGCCACAGACGGCGGACCAATGCCCGAAAGTAAACTCGAAGTTGTAGGTGAATACGAAGATTTATTAGCAAAAGCATCTGACCAATACGATTTTGAGGATTTTGATGAAGATGCCGTTGCGACTACCTTCTACACCACAGGCACAACGGGAAATCCGAAGGGCGTGTATTTTACCCATCGCCAATTGGTGATGCATACCATGACGGTTATCCTTAGTCTGAGTGCTATTGAGCGTACTTGTAACCTCAATAATTCTGATGTCTATATGCCACTTACGCCGTTTTTCCATGTGCATGGTTGGGGTTTTCCGTATGTGGCTACGATGTTGTGCATGAAGCAAGTGTATGTAGGGAAATTTGAACCAGAAATGGCAATCAAACTTTTTGTTCAGCATCAACCAACGTTCTCGCATTGTGTGCCTACTATTTTACAAATGTTAGTGAGTCATCCAGCTACAGCAAGTATAGATTTGTCTCATTGGAAAGTAATTATTGGTGGCTCTGCTTTACCAAAAGCCCTCGCAAAAGCCGCCTTACAACGTGGTGTGGACATTATTACAGGTTACGGAATGTCCGAAACCGCCCCAGTTTTATCAATAACGTATTTGAGTCCAGAAGATAAAAAGAACCCAGATTTGGATTGGCAAGTGCAACAACGTACCAGAACGGGGCTTCCAGTTTTGTTTGTTGATTTGAAAGTGATTGATGACGAAGGCAACGAAGTACCAAAAGACGATGAAACAATGGGAGAAATTGTAGCTCGTACGCCATGGTTGACTCAGGGATATTACCGTGAACCAGAAAAAGGAGAAGAATTATGGAAAGGTGGTTGGCTACACACGGGCGATGTTGCTACGGTGAATGAAAAGCATAACCTAAAAATTGCCGATAGAATTAAAGATGTTATCAAAACGGGTGGCGAATGGGTTTCTTCGATTGATTTAGAAAATATCATTGGGCAACATCCTGCCATTGCCGAAGTTGCCGTTGTGGGTTTGCCAGATGCTCAATGGGGCGAACGTCCGCACGCCATGATAACACTAAAAGCAGGTATGCAAGCAAGTATTGAGGAAGTCAAAGAATTTCTGAATCCTTTCATCGAGAGCGGACAAATTACCAAATGGACAATACCAGACAAAGTGTTATTTGTAGATGCCATTCCGAAAACCTCTGTTGGGAAAATTGATAAAAAAGTAATTCGGACATTAATTAACAGTTAAGAATTATTAATTAAAAATTATGAATTTTGCTCGCTCCGATTTGTAATCGGGGCGAACATGGTTTTACGACTGTGTCGCATTTAGTTGATACGCAAGACCTATCTATCGAACAGCCAATTACTGCTCCATTTGTGCTTTCAATGCCCGCCTTAGACTATCAGGAAGACGGTAGAAATTTTTGTCATAATGGTTCTGATACACAGATTTTTTACTTTGTGAAGGCGATAAGTCTCCACTTTTGATTTCTTTCCAACCAGATGATTTATCGAAAAAATCATCATCCTGAAAAGAAGGAAACTCTTCGTTGGCTTTTTGCCATTTAATTTTTGCAGATTTAAAATCCCCCTTCAAAAATTGATCGTAGCCTTCTTTTTCAAGTTTCTGAGCAGACAAAACTTTTTGTACTTTTTTACTTTTTACTCGGATAGTTGGGTCAACAGCAATCTCATTGGCGGCATCGACTGTCGCTTTTTTAATAGAAGCCCGCACCGTGTCCGAATGAGTAGTTTCTTTCAGCCCTTCTTCGATAGAAATAAAAAAAGAAGGGTCAAGCGACTTCATGATTTGAATAGTTGCAATTTGAACATCAGTCTTTTTGTTCACATAATTATCAAGAAATAATTTAGTAATTTCGAGCCTCCTTCGTTCTTTTTCTAAAGCAATATTTTGTAATTGAGTAGTTTGCTGTTGGAGATACCCCACCAATAATTGAGTGAGTGGAATACCAATTGAAGCAATCAAAGCGGCAATTCCGATTTGATTAGTGCCAGTTTTTTTAACTTCTTCTGCCATGATTTGATTAGGGTTTATTTACTAAAATGCAAAAAATAATGATACCTAAAAAGTTTACATTTCACAACATACACGATAAGTTATTTAATGGTAAATTTATGATGTTACAAAAATTCCATTAAGATAATTATCGAATCAAATTTATCAAACAATTTCTATGCAAATATCAGTTAATCAAGCACTTGAAAGTTTAAATAATTCTCCGAAACCTTTTGTTGAATTATTTCAGCATGGGACACTTTCTGTTGAAATGTATAAACCTCATGAAAAAGACCATCAGCAACCACACACAAGAGATGAAGTTTATGTGGTAGTTGCTGGAAGCGGAGATTTCAAAAATGGAGATATTACTACCAAATTTCAGCAAGGTGATTTCCTGTTTGTCCCCGCAGGTGTAGAACATCGCTTTGAAAACTTTACACCAGACTTCGCTACTTGGGTAATTTTTTACGGAGTTGAAGGTGGGGAGAAATGATTGAACAACTTCAATATTAACTCAAGTTTCAAATCTTGAAAAGCAATAAAACGTACCATCATAATTTTAAAACCGCATCATGGAAGTCATTTTAGCAATATTTTTCATAATTCTTGTAGTACTCCTTATTAGACCTGTTTTGATTTTAGTTCATGAGTTAGGTCATGCTTTTTATGCCTTAAAATACACCAAAAAAGAAGTAGATATTTTAATTGGTGGTCATACTGATGAATCGAATTCTTATGTTTTTAAAAGAAATAACTTAACCATTTATGTTAAAAAAAATCCTTTATACTGGTTTTTAGGAGGCTGCTGTATTTGTGAAGATGAAGAAATGAATACGAATGAATATATTTCCTTTTGCTTAGGTGGTGTTGCATTTGAGCTTTTATTTACTTCTTTGATATTTTTTCCTTGTTATTATTTTGATACACATGGTGCATTAAGACTTATCACAGGGTTAATGTTTGGCTATTCTATAATTGATGTTCTTGCTAATTTATATCCAAGGGTTATTTCAAAAGGAGATTTTGTAACACTATATTCTGATGGCTTCTTGATTTGGAAAGCATTCAAAGGAGAAAATGCAAATAGAGAAGCAATACAAAAATTTTCAGATTATTATCGTAATAGGGATAGGTTCTAACTTGGGAGAAATGAAATCAATTTATTGTTTACTTCTACTGGTGCTTTTTTCTTGTAAAGAGAACCCCAAAGAATACATCATTTTGACAGTTGGGAGTTCAGAAAATCCCGACACTCCAAGAATTGGAATAGAATGCCAAGTCGATAAAGTATATTTTTGTAAAGAAAAATTAGATGAAAAAACTGAATATGATTACTATTTTGTGAAGTTTGCTACAAGTAATTTTCTAAATTTAAAAAACGCTATTGAAACAAATTTTATTGCTGTAAATCAACAAAGTGATGTAGTAGATGCTTCGTTATACGAACTAATTTATAGTTTTGAAACTGGTACTGATACGTTAAGGTTTCATAGAGCTTTTCTAACAAAAGAACAGAATTTTGTAGTTGATAATATTATTAAATTACAAAATCAAAATTTCACAAAAATCAACTATCATCAATTTCCAGAAACGCTACTTAAACTAAGATTACCCAGCCCGCCACCCCTGAAAATATTACCTTCTCAGTAAAATAACTCAGATAGAAAATGAAGGTATTTGGTTTTCGTAGGCATGGCACTGTACCATACCTACGGCATGAAAACGAGAATTTATTTAATTTTTCTACCGATATTGAATCCCGATGGGATAATTGTCAAATCAGGTTAGAAAAATCCTAAAAATCCGTGCTACTTGTATCCGTTTAATCCGTGTGCAATTATGTGTACATATCAACTTTTCAAATGAAAAAAAACATAATAATTTTCCTTCTTTTTCTTCCCATTTTTTCCTTCTCACAAACTATAAAAGTTATTGATTCACAGACGTTTAGGGGTATTGAAAGTGTTATAGTGAAATCGGATAATAAGCCTTTGAGTATGACAAATTTTGAGGGAATCGCAAAATCTTTTTCTACCAAAGACTCTCTCGAAATCGAAGTTGTTGCCCAAGGATACATTACTCAGAAGATATGGTTTTTTACGAATAAAAACCTCCAAATTTTATTAGAACCTACCTCTTTTGAACTGAATGAAGTTGTTGTAAAGTCCTATGAATCAGGACGAAAGCTATCAGAAACTCCTGCTTCAATCGCAGTTTTGAAACGTTTAGATTTAGAACGATTTAGCAATAATTCACTTGTGCCAGCTATCAACACATTAGCGGGTGTACGTATGGAGGAACGTTCGCCTGGGAGCTATCGAATGTCTATCCGTGGGAGTACGCTACGGTCGCCTTTTGGCGTGAGAAATGTAAAAATTTATTGGAACGATTTACCCCTAACAGATGCTTCGGGCAATACCTATTTAAACCAATTAGATTTCTCGAATATTGGAAGAGTTGAAATCTTAAAAGGTCCATCTGGTAGTCTTTACGGAGCAGGTACAGGTGGCGTAATGCTACTTGAATCTCAGAAAGCAAAATCAGGGAATGAAGTTTCAAGTTCCTTACTAACAGGAAGTTATGGGTTGATAAACTACGGATTTTCCCTAAAAAGTGCTTCTGAAAAACAAAATACTTTTCTGAATTATGCTGTATCGAAAGCTGATGGCTATCGAGAACAATCTGCCATGAAAAGAGAAAGTATAAGCTGGCAAAGTCATTTTTTTATAGATGAAAAACGAAGTATTGCTGCTCAATTTCTCTACTCAGATTTGTACTACCAAACCCCTGGCGGATTGACTTTTGCCCAAACTCAGACCAATCGACAACAAGCCCGTCCGAAAGCTGGAACATTCCAAAGTGCAATTGACCAAAAAGCGGCTATCTATCTGAAAACCTTTTGGTTAGGACTGACCCAAGAATATTTGTTGGGCAAAAACTGGAAAAACCAAACGGGCATTTACCTTAGCCAAACCCGTGCAGAAAATCCATCCATCCGCAATTTTGAACGACGGATAGAGCCAAGTTTTGGCGGCAGAACGACCACCAATTACCGTTTTGCAGATAGTTTTCTGAAAGGTACATTGCACTTCGGAGCGGAATATCAAAGTGGTTTTTTTACGAATAAAACCTACGGTAATCGCAAAGGAAATGCGGACAGCCTCCAGACCGACGATGAAATCAAAAGTAATCAACTTTTACTATTCGGTCAGATAGATTTAGACCTGTCAAATACGTGGTTTGTTACCTTGGGCGGAAGTTATAACCAACTGAATACCAGATTTGTACGACTCGGAAAGAATGCACAAGAGTACGAAAGAGCTTTTGAACCAGTCTTCGCTCCGAGGATTGCAATTTTGAAAAAAATGGGAGAATATTTAGCATTTCATGGTAGTGTAGCTTCTGGTTTTTCTCCGCCAACAGTAGCAGAAATTCGCCCGTCTGAGGGAAGTTTTAACACAACTTTAAATCCCGAAAAAGGAACAAATGTAGAAGTAGGAATGCGTGGAAAAGCCTTTAAGCAAAAACTGTATTTTGATATTACAGCCTTCCAATTTTTATTGAAAGAAACGATTGTACTTCGCCGCACTGCCGATGGTGCAGATTATTTCCAGAATGCGGGCAACACCAATCAACAGGGATTGGAAATGAGTTTTTCGTACCAAATTTCTTCCAAGCTAAAAACCTTTCTGAATTATACCTATCACGATTTCAAATTTGCAGAATATGTGGTAAATAAAACAGATTTTTCAGGAAATAAGCTCACGGGTACGCCCCCACAAATTTTGAATTATGGGATTGATTATGCCTCAAAATCAGGACTTTACGCTAATTTAACGTATCATTTTACCGATAAAATTTACTTGAACGACGCCAACACAGATTATGCTTCGGGGTATCGTTTGTTGCACACCAAATTAGGTTTCCGTAAAAACTGGAAACATTTTAACACCGATTTTTTTGTAGGAATCGACAATGCTTTGAACGAAAAATACAGCCTCGGCAATGACCTAAACGCCGCAGGAAACCGCTTCTACAATCCAGCCGCCGAACGCAATTTTTATGGCGGAATGAGATTAGGTTGGAGGTTTATGTAGCACGGGATTGCATCCAGTCTTGTCCGAAACCTTGTTTTATATAAATTGATTGAGTAATTCTGGGTCTCCATTACATCTAATGATGATTTCTTTCATCAGCATTACGTGTAATTCATTGGAAAGTTTCATTTTAGGGATTTTATACCCCTTTAATTGGTTAATATTCTTGTAAAGTAAAACTAACATGGCGGCAATCAGGATAATCATTGCCATGACTTTGATACCATTTTCATTACGAGAAATCAGGTGGCTAAAACCCATTTCTTGTTTTATGAATCTAAAAAATACC
>JAAFJL010000152.1 GCA_013298865.1 Cytophagales bacterium
TGAACTTCCGACTTATACAAAAGATGAAGAATATCTATCAATTTTACACGAAACTCTTCCAAAACTAATTCTTGAATTTTCGCCAGACTTTATTTTTTACGTTTCAGGAGTAGATATTTTGGAAACTGATAAATTAGGGAAATTGAGTATTTCCATAGCAGGATGCAAACAAAGAGACGAGTTTGTTTTTGAACAATGTCAATTCAACAAAATTCCAGTAGTAGTTTCCATGGGCGGAGGATATTCCCCTAAAATCACAGATATTGTAGAGGCACATTGCAACACATTTCGGGTGGCGGAGCGGATTTGGGGATAATATTTCCTTCATTTTATTCTCGCATCATTATTTTGAATAAAAATATTGGACCTTAATGATTGATAAATTCTCCCATTTTGTAGCGGAAAAAGTATTGATTTTCGGTTATAACTTCATTTTAAAAATAAGTCTAAATTTTTTATTCTATTTTTTGTTAAATTACATATCTTTTTAATCAACAAATACTTCTAATTATTATAAGAATGATGAAATTTTCCCTAACAAAATCCGTGATTTTTTTATTATTGGTGCTTGTCGGAATGACGAATTCTTTTGGTCAAAAATCAAAAGTTGCCGTTTCGAGTACACCCGACAATCTTTTTAATGCTCTCAAATGGCGAAATATTGGACCTTTTCGGGCTGGTCGTTCTTTGGCTGTGGCAGGTCATGCTTCACAACCTTTGACCTATTATTTTGGTGCAACTGGCGGAGGTGTCTGGAAAACAATTGATGGTGGAAATCATTGGTTTTCAGTTTCTGATTCTACTTTTCGTTCAAGCTCGGTCGGGGCAGTTTCGGTTGCACCTTCAGACCCAAATGTGGTTTATGTAGGTATGGGCGAAGCCGATATGAGAAGTAATATTTCTTACGGCGACGGTGTTTACAAGTCAACTGATGCAGGAAAATCTTGGAAACACGTTGGTTTGCCTAAAGCTGATGCAATTGCCAATATCGAAATTCATCCAACAAATCCAGATATTGCTTATGTGGCTTCTGTCGGAAATCCCTTTGCACCCAACAAAGAAAGAGGTGTTTTTAGAACAACTGACGGAGGCAAATCTTGGCAGCAAGTACTTTCAAAGAATGATAGTACAGGTGCAAACATGATTAGAATTGACCCTAACAATCCAAGAATTTTATACGCTTCTATGTGGCAGGCTTACAGAAATGGGTTTTCAATGAGTAGCGGAGGTAAAGGTTGTGGTTTGTACAAATCTACCGACGGTGGAGATACTTGGGAATGTCTGAACGAAAAACCTGGTATGCCAAAAGGGCTTTTGGGTAAAATTGGAGTAGCAGTTTCTCCTGCAAACTCAAATCGTTTGTATGCCATGATTGAAAATGCCAAAGGTGGTCTTTACACTTCTACGGATGCAGGCGAACATTGGACTTTAGTGAATGAAGACAAAAATCTTTGGCAACGTTGCTGGTATTACATGGACTTAGAAGCCGATCCAAAGAATGAAAATGCTCTTATCGTATTGAATGTCAACGTGATGCGTTCTTTTGATGGAGGAAAAACTTTTAAAAGATTACCAGTTCATCATGGAGATACTCACGACTGTTGGATTAATCCGAACAATCCTGATAACTATATTATTGGGGATGATGGTGGTGCAGAAGTTACATTTAACGGCGGGGCAACTTTCTCTGATATTGATATTCCAACTTGTCAATTTTACCATGTTTCATTGGATAACGATTTTCCATATAATGTTTATGGAGCGCAACAAGATAACTCTTCGGTAAGAATTGCTTCGAGAACAGACGAAGGAAGTATCGGTTCTGATGCTTGGTATCCTGTGGCTGGTGGTGAAGCTGGTTATATTCAGGCTGACCCATTGAATTCAAAAATTACTTATGGTGGCGAATACGATGGACAAATGTCTCAGCATAATCGTGAAACCAATGAAACTCGTGATGTAGCTGTTTGGCCTGAGTCTGCAATTGGGGCTCCATCTATTGCTAAAAAATATCGTTTTCAGTGGACTTATCCAATTGTTTTTTCTCCACATAATCCGAAGAAAATGTACATCACGTCTAACTATGTACATTTTACTACTAACGCAGGGGAAAGTTGGGAAACAATTTCTGGCGATTTAACAAAAAATGACCCTAAAACTTTAGGAGAAACTGGTGGTCCAATTACAAAAGATATGACTGGTGCTGAGATTTATGGAACAATTTTCACTTTTGCTGAATCTGGAACTGAAAAAGGGGTGCTTTGGACAGGTTCTGATGACGGTTTAATTCATGTTTCTAAAGATGATGGAAAAAACTGGTCGAACGTTTCTTTACCTACTGCTCAGTTGCCAGAATTTGCACTCATGAGTATGATTGCAACTTCTGAATTTACCAACGGGAAAGCATATTTAGCAGCTAATCGTTATATGTTTGGCGACAGAAAACCATATATGTTCAAGACAGAAGATTATGGAAAAACTTGGAAATCAATTTCGGCAGGTATTCCAGATGATGAATATTGTCGTGTGGTTAGAGAAGACCCAAATAAAAAAGGATTACTTTATGCAGGTACAGAGAGAGGTATTTATGTTTCGTTTAATGATGGAATGAACTGGCAAAAATTGAATTTGAACCTGCCGATAACGCCAATTCGTGATTTACAAATTCATAAAAGAGAAAAAGATTTGGTTGTTGCTACCCATGGTAGAGCGTTTTGGATTTTAGACGATGTTACTCCACTTCACGAAATTGCGGATGGATTAGTAAAAACTGATGCTCATGTTTACAAACCCAAACATACGTATTTGATGAATGGCGGAGCAAGACCCCAACGCCCAGATTCGGACGAAGGGGAGAATGCTACGAATGGCGTTTTAGTAAGATATTATTTGAAAAATGCCCCTACTAAGGAATTGAAACTACAAATTCTAACAGAAAAAGGAGATACAATCATCACATATTCTACTGTGAAAGATAAAAAAGGCGAGCCATTTAAAATTTCTAAAGATTTTTATGAAGATAACAAACAGCCTCGCTCTGGCTCAATTTCTGCAAAATCTGGGATGAATCAATTCGTCTGGGATTTGAAATATCCAGATGCCGTAGAAGTGGAAGGTACAAATGTGATGTGGGCTGGAAGTACAGACGGTGCAAGGGCAATTCCTGGAAATTATAAAGTACGCTTAATTGAAGATAAAACACTTTTATCTGAACAAACTTTTGAACTACGCAAAGACCCAAGAGTGAAAGCGACTGATGAAGATTATAAAGCTCAGTTTGATTTGATTCAAAAAGTCAATAAAAAAGTGTCTGAATGCCACACAACAATTAATCAAATCAGAAAGATTCGTTCTCAAGTAAATGGTTATTTAGGAACTGTGAAAGACACGACAGTTTTGTCAAAATTGAAAAAGGTATCAAAACCGATGTTGGATTCTTTGGAAAATATTGAAGGGAAATTGATGCAAACTAAAGCAAAAGCTCCACAAGATGTTTTGGCATTTCCGATTAGATTAAATGATAAAATTGCTGGTATAGCAGCTTATGTAGCTTCTAATGTTGCATCTCGCCCGAACAAACAACATTATGCAGCATTTGAAGATTTGTCTGTTAGATTAGACAAAGTAATTGCTAATTTTAAAGAAATTCGGGATAAAAAAGTAGCTGAATTCAACGATTTGGTAAAACAACAACAAATTCCAGCAATACTTTTGGAGGAGAAAAGTAAGTAGCTGGTCGATTGTCGAAAATGACATAGTTCTAAAAATAAAAACGGCTGAAATATTTCAGCCGTTTTTTATTTTTAGGAAATGAAGCTAAATTGTGAGAATTCTCCAAACAATGAAAATTATTGAAATGTTAAAACAAGTTTTTTATTATCTTTTATTAAATTTTTGTCTCGCTCTTTCAGGAATCGGACAAAGGAGGATTGACATAATTAAAATACCTAATGGCACTCCATCAGATACAAAAATCTATATGGCAGGAAGTTTCAATAATTGGAAATCTGACGATGAACGATTTGTCCTTCAAAAAAATGCCAACGGGAAAACCTATTTCATTAATCTTCCAGATTCCTTACAAAAGTTTGAATATAAATTTACCCGTGGTTCATGGGATATGACGGAAGGAAATTTTAATGGAAAAGCTCGTGAGAATAGAATTTTTAAATCTCAAAATGATAAAAAAATACACCAAGTTATTATTGAAAGTTGGGAAGATTTCTTTCATTATACATTCATAATCAATAAGTTACCTTCAAATACTCCGCACGAAGCAATTATTTATGTTGCAGGAAATTTCAATGATTGGAATCCTGGATATGTTCCGCATAAACTGATAAAACAAAAGGATGGCAAATATAAACTCACGATTTATTCAACCCTTGAAAAAATAGAGTACAAGTTTACACGTGGAAATTGGAACTCAGTAGAGGGACGTTCAAACGGAAAAGCATTGCCTAATCGAATTTTAGAAAGGAAAAAATCTGAAGACCATATTGTAGAACATGAAATTGCAACTTGGGAAGATTTATCCTATAAATTGTCTATTTATGATTTATTGTTGCTTTTTTCAGCGTTTCAAGGAATTCTGTTAATTGTGGCACTCATTACCATTCAAGACAATAACCAAAAAGCTAATCAGCTATTGATTTTATTGATATTAGTCACGATGATTGCATTACTGAGTCGTGTTTCAACGGATTATCGTGAAGTTTTTCAGACTTTTCCTAAACTGATTCTTTTACCAGAATTAATCTTGTTTTTGTACGCTCCAATTTTTTATTTTTACATCCAAAACCTCTTGATATTTCAAAATAAATTCCCCAAAAAACTGTTCCATTTTATTCCATTTTTACTGATTTTGGTTTTGTACATTCCCTATTTTATGATGGATAAACAAAAGTTTATTGATAAAATAGTTGATAGAGAATTGTCAGGAATTTTTTCTGCCGTTGGGGCTTTTGCCTTACTAATCAATGGCTACTACTGGTTCATTTGTCGACAAGTGATTGATACCTACAAAAAGCAGTACAGCCACACTCATTCATTCGAGCAGAATTTACAATATTTAAACACAGTAATTTTTATCAAAGGGTTATGTTTAGCGGTTTGGATTTTTACCTGTTTGGGTGTAATAGGAGGTAAGATACTGGAAGTCAATACTTTATCATTAGTTGAAAGGAGTACAGATAGTATTTGGTTGGTGTTTTCTGTGATTCCCTATTTTATGGGATATTTTGCAATGCAGCAACCAGAGATTTTCAGACTTCCACAACAAGTAGTATTTTTCAATCCAGTTGATCCCGTAAAAGTGGAGGAAAATCTTGCTGTTGAGCTACCAACTGAATCAATATTGAAAGACAATTTCATTAATACTGGAGAAGTCGAAAATGAAAATCTTCAACCTTTGAAAGAAAAAATAGATGCTTATATGTCAAGTCAAAAGCCATACATCAACCCTAAGTTGACTTTGAACGAACTGGCAGACAGCCTAAATATGAACGCATATATTCTCTCGAAGGTAATTAATGACGGATTCAACAAAAATTTTTTCGATTTTATTAATTCTTATCGAATTGATGAGTTTAAACAGTTATTACAAACAAGCAAATACCAAAATTATACTTTGTTGAGTATTGCTTTTGAAGTGGGGTTTAATTCCAAAACGGCATTTAATCGTTCTTTCAAAAAATTAACAAACAAAACGCCAAGTGAATATTTTAACGAAGTTCGTGGGAAAGAGTAATGAGATTAAAACTAATTTTCATTCAAAGAAAACAACACTGATTTTATGTTTTAACTCGTAATTTAACCAAATTTCTTTTGCGGTTGCTTTGCCTTCTTCGCCCTTGCACAAAATGCAAACTGTACCGCCTGAGCCTCCGCCAGTAATTTTTGCACCAAAAACTCCTCTTGTTAAATTTTGATTGACCATTTCCACTAATTCATCGGTACGTTCTGAACCCAATCCGCAATCTGAATAACTTTTATGTGAAGCATCCATCAAACTTCCTAACTTTCTATACAATGGATTTTTGGAGAGCTTGGGGTTTTTGAGAAAATTTATGTACCTTAAAAATGTGACATTTCTATCATTTTCAAAAATAGGATGTTTGGTTGCTGCATAAATCAGATACTCCTCAGTTGGAATAATCTGACTGATTTCATCAATTATTTCACCATATTTTAAAATGAAATCTTTACCTAACATTGTTTTAGGCAATTTTTGAGCATATTTTTTAATAAATGTAGAAGTGGTAATATTTGCAAGATAGCCCAAATAAGGTAATTGGTCTTTAGGATAATTTTTGATATTTTTTGTGTCAATTCCTTCCAAAGAGGCGATGATGGAATAACCCATAAATGCGGCAGTCCTTACTTTTTTATATTCATTTCCTGCAACTGAATGTTTGACGCCTGAGTCAATTCCGACTAAAAAAACGCTTTCATCTAAATGAGTTAAATCATGTAAAATGTCTGGCTGACAAGTAATTGGCAAAAGAAAACCATACTTCCCAAAATAGGATGCCAACTGATCCATCAATCCACATGGGGCTCCCACAATCAGATTCTCCACTTTTTGTGCGAGGGTTGGTAGTTCAGTTCCAACAAAATTTAGCCCATATTTCTCTGTAAAAACTTTTAGTGTTGCTACCTCTAAAGCCGCAGAGGACGAAACTCCTTTTCCAATCGGAATGTCTGATTTTACTAAAATATCAAAACCTTCCAAAGAAATATTTTTTTCCCACTTCAACAAAATTAAACATCCTACTATATACGATGCCCAAGTATCATTTTGAAATAGTTTCTTGGCAGCATTATAATCCCCTTTTTTAATGGAATTTATTTGATTAATATTTATCTCAAATTGAAGTTCATTATGAGAAACAAAAGATTTAATTTTCAAATAATCGCTTCTGTTTGCTCTAATACTAACATTTGTACTTTCTTTGATGGGCATTTGCAAAACCAATGAACCAGAATAATCTGCAATGCCTCCCATTACGTCCATGCGTCCGTGAGCTATTGCTGAAAAGATTTTTTCATCAGAAATACCAAAATTGTCAATAAAAGAATTCTTCATTTTTATGATTGTATTAGGAAGAGATAATTGTTTCGTAAAGTGATAGTAATCTATAAGTTGTAATTATTCTAAAATAATATTTTTCAATTCCAATGCTTTTTGTTCAGGCATCGTATCAGACATAAATGTGCTTGAACCTGTTTCTGGACCTCCCAAATATTTAATTAAATCTGGTTGCCTGAGCGGAGGTTGAATAGAAATGAACAAATGATGTTCTGGATGTTCGCTTCCGTCAACCAATGCCTGTTGGAAAGTCATAACATAAGGGAAAATTATACCAAAATTTTTATCAAATTTCCTGATTACTCGATGAAAAGTTTCTGCCAAATCATACAATTCTTCATCAGTCATTGTTAGTAATGTTGCATGACGTTTTTTAGGAAATATCATGGTTTCGTAAGCATACCGAGCAAAGAATGGGATAAAAGCAATTGCACCTTTATTCTCCTCAAAAACCCTTCTACCGTCTTGTATTTCAGCATTTATTATTTCTTCAAAGATATTTTTATGCTCTTTTTGCTTGAATTTTTCTGCGACATCAAAGTGTTTTTGCGTAATGGTAAAAGTGAAATCTGTGGCATAAATCTGGCAATGCGGATGCGGATTTGAAACACCGCATAACTCTCCTTTATTCTCAAAAATTAAAACATGAGAAATCACAGGATTTGCCCGAAATTCTTCCATTTGTTTTTTCAATTCAAGAAAAACTTTGTAAGTGTTATCTAAAGGAAGTTCACCGAGTGTAAGATTGTGGTTTCTATGGTAACACACAACTTTGGCAATACCTTTGGCGGATTTTTTGATATAAAGACCATTGGCGGAACTTTGTTGGTCTTGCGGAATTTCAGGTGAGTTAAGTCCTACGACAGGATGATCATTTTCAAAGATAAATACATCTGAATAATCTGGATTTCTGTCTCCATGAATCCTCAGATTGGTTGGACATAAATAACAATTTGGGTCATAATCAGCCTTTAATTTTGCAGTAGAAGCATTCGAGGCGGTTGTCCACGGGCGATTATTTCGATGTGCAGCATAAATTATCCATTCTTCTCGAAGCGGATTCCATCTTCTTTCCCATTCATTTTCAAACATTTACAATTACAAGGTTTTACAAAGGGTTCAATTTGTCCTTAAAAAATTTCAATATCTTGAATGATGTGTTTTTCTACGTTTTCGGTTGAGTTTTTCTTTTTCTCAAATAAAACTTTTTTTGTTTTTTGATCAGAACATATCCCTTTCTGAACTTTCAAGTTATGGTCAAAAAACTCAATAGCACGCATTACTTTTTTGCGATTCAAAGTAATAAAGTAAGGCTGTTTGCCATTTTTTTGAACCAAACGTGCATCCAACTTGTAAATTGTTCCTTCTGGAAACTCAGAAACAAATTTTTCGGGGCAACCCACCCTTAGTTCTGATGGAATAAGTTGTCCATCAATTGTTTTGAGGCGATGACGGTTTCTGCGGGTATCGTAATATACCTTAGCAAAAATATCGAGAAATACTTTTTTCTCTAATTCGGGCATTTCTGAAAGTAGGGAAAGTTGCATTGTGCCTTTTTTTCTGAATTTTTAGTTTTTCTATTACTTATATAGGAATCCGTGGTACGGTTGAGATAGAAATTCATTTATGAGAAATTGAACCTCAACCGTTCCAAGGTTAGCAATTCCTTCGGTACTAAAATTAGAAGAATCTTATTTTTTTAACCAATCACCAATACCATAAGGGTCTTCCAAAGGTGCTGAAACGTGTTCGTGTTTTATTTGCCAAATATCGGAATCAGATTTTCTTAAAACAAAAGTTGAACGAAATTGTACCGAAAATTCTTTTCCTTTTACTTCAACAGTCAAAATAATCATACCTCCAACCCAAGCCATGTCGGTACTTTCTTCTGCAAAAGGACCTTCAACCCATTCAATTTTATTGAGCTTGAGTGGAGAATTACAAAAATCTCCCCAACCTTTGGCAATTTTTTCATATCCCAAAGTTGTATAACGTGGTCCTTCCAAAATCACATAAGTCTCTTCTGATGGAACGTAACTATGGCAAATCTGAGCAACGTTTTTATCAATGATTGCTTGGTAAAAATGGTTTATTGTTTCTATTGATGTCATATTTTTGAGTTGTGAGCAATGAGCTTTAAGCAGTGAGTTAAATTATGTTCAAATTATTATGGCAAAGAGCTGATTGCTCACAGCTCATACATAGCTCAAATCTCAGATTCTACCCAATTCTTCTGCAATTTCTTCCATCGAACGGTTGTGCGAAGGATCTTGTTGCAATGCTTCTAATTCTTGTTGAACAGTCCGCAAAACTCGTGCTATATAAGTAGCGTGCCAACGCTGACGCTCCTCTGCTTCTTCGGAATTTGGTATAAAGCTCTCAATTTCAGAACGTTGCAAAATGTTTTTCTTTTCTAACAATCTTTCAATTGTATCAAGGCGTTCATGCATAACAGCCAGTTCACCTGCAACCGCCATGGTAATATTGAGTACTCTCTCGACCGTTTTATCTTCTAAAAAGTAAGGTCTTTTCCCTTTTGCTTTGTTTGAAGAAAGTAATATATCATTAATCATTTTGTGATTTTAAATTAGAATTATACATAAGATTTTAAACTTTGAGTTTTAGATAGTTAGATTAAACAGTTAGTTTTTCTCTATTACTCTTCATCTCTTAGTTTTATTTATTCAGTCGAAATTCCCTACTTTTTCCAAGCACCAAAAACATTCCAAATAGCTGAACGCCCGTGGTCTTCAACTTCTGGGGCTTTTGGTTTGGTGTGGTCTTCGTTGTCGTTGATGCTTCTTGCCCCAAATTGGAGTAGATTTTCTCTCTTAAAACCCGTCGAAATCATCCAATCGTTCATATCGACATCGTGCATTGCTCCCCAAAAAGGTTCATTGTTATAAAATGCGTCCCAGTCACGAATAAACTGTTCGTACAAGGGCATTTCTGCTGTATATTGAGGTTGTTCGATGTGCAAACTAAGTCCGTTTGGTTTCAAAATTCTAAAGATTTCGTTACCAATATTAACCATTGCTTTTGAAGAAGTTTCGTGTAGAAACATTGTCGTTTGTACCCAATCGAATGATTCGTTTTCAAACATTGATAGATTCTCCGCATTGATTTGCATGAATTTTACATTTTTGATACCCAACGCAACCGCACGAGCATGACCATATTTTAGCATAGGTCCTCCCGTATCAAGACCGATAACCTCCGCATCAGGAAAAGCAGTAGCCAATGGTAAAGTATTATGACCAATGCCGCAACCAATATCTAAAATTCTTTTTGGTTTAAAATCTGGAGCATTAGAAAGCACCCAAGAAGCGATTGCTTTACCACCACCGTCGGTATATTTACCCAACATACCACCAGAAGTTACAAAAAGTCCAGAGTCATAATTGGCAGCATTTGAAACATCACCTTCAAACAATTCGGTATGGTAACTCCCTGGCATACAGTGGTTATCCATAATTGAAAGATAATAAGGGGTTTTGAGATTGGGGTCTAAAATCAGTGTTTCAGGAGATTTTGCATTAAGATTTGCTACTTTTTTTGCCAAATCTTCTGCTTGTCGGAGGGTCATGGAACGTCCGCCTTGCTGACGCATTTCCATTGTCGAACGCCTAAGTGCAGCCCAAGACTGATAATGCGGGTCTTGTTTCATAGCTTCCTTCACTTCGTCACGAGTTTGAAAATCTCTACCATGTTCAGCCACAAAATTTGGTTGTACTCTTTTATCGAAAGCGATTTTATTACCTGGTGAAATATATGTAGCCAAATGACGATTGAGATTCGCCAAGAAATTGTACCGAGCAGTTTCATCATGAGAAACCTCTGGAAAAACTTCATGCCGAGCAATCAGGCTATAAACTGGGGGTAAATTAACGGCAGGAGTTTGGGATTTTGCATCCATAATTTTAAAAAGTTTTTTGAAGTAGTATTTCGTTACCCAAAGATAAGAATTCGAGTACTATTTCAAAAACTTGTGTAGAATAGATTTGTTTTGGGAGAGAGGGTAAATTGATTTTTTGAGGATATTCTGTTTCCTAAGCATAGTTCAATTTCTTAGCTAAATGTTCTCTAATAAATAAAACAGTTTTAAGGCGGATAATAATGACTAAGTAAAAATGATACTTTACAAAAATGGTTCTCTGACAAATTTTGTGGTCACAGAGTTTCTCTAAGTTCTTCACAGAGTTACACGAAGAAATTACTCTTTTAACTCTGTGAAACTTTGTGAAAAACTTTGTGCGACTCTGTGTCCACAAAAACTGTCGGAGAACCACAAAAATCAGGAAATTATTTGATATTAAATCAGGTACCTTTCAAGTTCGTGTAAAGTATCATTCCAATTATTTGATACAAATGGGGTATTTTAATGAATCGAACTATTCGTAATCACCTCATCCGTGTGAAATTCATACTTAAAAATTGGTTCAAGTTCTGAGTTTGATTCGATATTGATAATTTCTTTGATGATACCCGTACTCATGTCAAAAACCCAACCATGAAGATGTGGAAACTGGCGATTTTTCCATGCTCTTTGAATGATGGTTGTTTTTGAGAGATTTTTTACTTGTTCTTCAACATTCAATTCTACTAATCTGTCGAAACGGAGTTTTTCATCAGATACATTTTTGAGTTCATAACCATGCTTGTCATAGACCTCTTTGATATTCCGTAACCACTTATTAATCAAGCCTAAATCTTGATTTCCCATGGCGGCTTTCACACCTCCGCATCCATAATGTCCACAAACGATTACGTGTTTAACCAACAAAACTTCCACGGCATATTGTAGTACCGAAAGCAAATTCATGTCGGTATGAACTACCAAATTTGCTACGTTACGATGCACAAAAACCTCCCCCGGTTGGGTATTGGTCACTTCTTCGGCTGGCACACGGCTATCGGCACAGCCAATCCAAAGGAATAAAGGCTTTTGGTCTTTGGCAAGATTATGAAAATACTCTTCGTCCAAATTGAGTTTTTCCTTAGCCCAAGCCTTGTTTGATAATAATAATTTACTGTATTCTTTCATGTTATTTTTCGTTTAAATCGTCTCCAAATTGATTAATATTTTCTTTATTATTTTTATTTACATTCTTAAATTCTATGTCAATATTTTTTCGTTTAGCATTTTTCTTAAATTCTAACAAAATGCTAAAAATATCATGATCAATAAACTTTGCTTTTGAGCCATCAATATATACCTCATCTCCATCTTTTAGGCTCATCAAAATTTCCTTGACTTGAGACTTATTCATGAAATAAATGTCTTTACTCAAATTAATCAGCACATTATTTCCTTCACGAACAACTGTGATGGTATTGTTGAAGTTAGTTTTTAAAACAAACAAAATCCCGATTAATGATCCTACACCTATTCCCCACAATAAATCTTTAAAAACTACAACCAAAATCGTAATGAGAAATGGAATAAATTGGTCGTAACCTTCTTTGAAAATTTTCTTAAATATTTGTGGATTAGCCAGTTTGTAGCCAACCATCAACAAAACAGCCGCCAAAGAAGCCAAAGGGATTTTGTTGATGATTGTAGGAATAAATACCACCGAACCTACCAATAAAATGCCATGAAATATAGCTGATGTTCTGGTTTTTCCTCCTGAATATACATTTGCAGATGTACGTACAACTACTGACGTTACAGGTAAACCGCCTAAGAATCCTGATAAAATATTCCCAACCCCTTGGGCTTTTAGCTCTTTATCTCCTGATGAAATTCGTTTTTCGGTATCAATACTATCGGCGGCTTCTAAACTTAAAAGTGTCTCTAAACTGGCAACAACTGCCAAAGTGATTGCAACTGTATATATTTTGGGGTTAGACAAAAACGTAAAATCAGGAGCAATTAAAATCTTCGTAAAATCACTAAAATTATTAAACAAAGGCACAGTAACCATGTGAATTGGAGAGTTACCCAAGAAATAATCAGGTCTGTAAATTGC
>JAAFJL010000153.1 GCA_013298865.1 Cytophagales bacterium
GACTCTTTTAACGCCATTTTTCTCTACTTTTTCATTAAATAGCGATGCTATTCGCTTCAAAAGTAGAGAAAACTGACGTTAAAATAGCCACCCTAAAATTTTATAAGTTATTATTTCACCGTTACTTAATTTTTAGGCATAAAAAAAGCAGAAGAAATTTCTTCTGCTTTTTTTGTGGAGTCATTTGAGATGCACGAATATCGAAAAACTAAAATCGAGCATCGAGTTAGTCTTTCACAACAACACCATTTGCTACAAATGAAAGGGCTTTTTCTGGAGCTTTTATCTGGGCAATTTCCTCTTTACTTTTTCCAGCATCTTCTGCATAATGTTGCAAATCAGCTACTGATGTTGTTTTTACCTTAGCAGTTCCTTCAAAAACTACGGTTTTTCCAGCAATATCTTTTGGAACAAAAAAACCATAATCCTTAAAAGTTACACGCATGGTTTCACCATTGTCTAATTTCACTTTCATCCAACATCCTTTCACTTGGCAAACAGATTCAACAACGCCAGAAACTTTGCCGTCAACAGATTCTTTTCCTTCCATTTTAGTTACTAAATCTTTCGTAGAAATAGCACCTTTGTCTTTCACTTTTGCTCCAAAATTCTGAGCTTTCGCACTGATACACAGACAGATAACGAACAATACAGTAATGATTTTTTTCATTGGAATACTTGGTTTTTTGATGGTTGAATTTGATTATTTGTTGATAAAATTCAAGTTAGAATATTATCATTATACTTACGATTTAAAAATGAAATCGGACTTTTAAACGAATATTCTTTCTAAAAATTGCGTACTATTAGCCGATAATTGACAACTTCTACGGCAAACTTTTTACTGATAATTGTTTATTGATAACTGTTTACTGATAATTGCTCACTGTTAACTGATAATTGTTCACTGATAACTGTTTACTGATAAAAATGTTAATTGACAACCTCTATCCAACCTTTACATTCTGCCCCGCCAGAAGTTTGGAGTTTATAATAATACGTTCCAGAAGTGATACCTGTTCCCCAATTGTTTTGATAATCCTCTGTCAGAAGAACTGCTTTTCCCCAACGGTCGTAAATTTCGAGGAATTTTAATTTATTTTTCATAACAAATGTATCATTTTTTCCATCATTATTGGGCGTAATAACATTTGTAGGAATCAAGGGTCTTTCAATCTCAACTTTCTGAGTAACTTTTAACTCACAATCTGCCTTATAAGATTTTAGCGTAATCAGATATTCGCCTTCATTTTTATAAATGTAAGGCTCAGGTTTTTCTACCTTTAGGCTATCTCCATTGCCAAAATTCCAAACAAACCGTGTTGCATTTTTTGTATTATTGGTAAGATTTAGAATCGTTGGTTTGCCACAATCTACTAATTTTTCTAACTTAAAATCAGGCTTAAAAGTTTCGTCAATGCCAATATTTATCGTCTTTTGTGTTCGGCAACCAGACTTTTCATCTTGAATCAAAACCTGATAAGTAACGGCTTTTTTGATGTCAGCTTTTGGGTTTGCAATCGTTGTATCAGAAAGTCCTTCCGCAGGACTCCACCGATAACGTGTACCCCCAGAAGCAAACAATTGAATCGTTCTATTTCTACATACAGAAGTATCTGATTTGACATTGGCAAATGAATTATCAACCGTGACTTGAACAGTCTTTTTACCAGAACACCCAAATTGATTTGTAATTTCTACGGTGTAAGTATTTGACTTTGAGAGAGTTAAATTTGGATTAGGGATATTTGTTGCACTAAGTCCTTCTGCTGGCGACCATGTGTATTTGATTCCTCCAGAAGCAATAAGCTGGACTTTTAGACCTTCACACTCTTTTACGGTTTCCTTATCAACTTTAATTTCAAATGGATTTACCTTAATAATTTTCCGAGCAATTTCTTCTTTTTTACAACTCAATGGATTCAAACCTTTCAGAATAACGGTGTAAGTACCAGGTTTATCAAAGTTAAATTCTTCTGATTTTGTTGCAGATTTTCTCAAACCACCCAAATCCCATTCATAAGTTTTTGCACCCTCACTCGTATTCTGAAAACTAACCTTAAAAGGCTGACAACCCACTAACGTATCTGTCTTAGAACTGGCAGATTTTTTTGTGCCATCAACAGCATCAAAACTCACTGCCAAATTGTCTATATCAAATTTAAAAGCCGCATTATTACAATTAATAGAAGGATTATTTCTTGCATAGGCACTTGGCGTTGTGGCAAAACTTGCAGGTGCATTTTGCCGATTACACGAACAAGCAGAATGATAAATAAACCCTTTTTTATCGAATCTACAAGTGCCACCGTCCACATGGTCGCCAGAAGAACCCTCTTTGTTTGTACTGCCAAAATAGGTTGCATACAGTAAGTTCTTAGCCCCTTTTTCTAATAAAGCAATATAAAAATTACTACCGTCGGTGGTGGTTCTGTATGCATCTGGTGTGACAGGTAAACCCGTTGTAGTGGTTGTGTTTTCTGCTCCACCAGCAAGATTATCGTTTACTTTTCCGCCCCAACCTGCTATGTAAATGTTACCGCATTCATTCACCAAAAAAGCAGTTGGTACGATGTCTGGAGTACCTTTTCCTGTGCCTACAACAGTAGCAAAGACAGATTTTTTTAAATCTGGGTCTAAGGCTTGTATGAATTGACCACTATTGGCATTCTGAAAAACATTGGAAGAAACAGCATATCTACCATAAGTTACCCCGTAAATATGTACATTATCTTGTTGGTCTAAGTCTAATAATTGAGCTAAATCCAAAGAAGTTGTACCCAAATATGAGGTGTTTTCTAATTTATCATTCGTGAATTTTGAGACAAATCCATCGCCTCTTCCTCCGTAACTACTTCTAAATGAGTTACTTGTTGTTAAGTCTGAACTAAAAGTAAATCCACAAACGTAAACGCTATTGTTTTTGCCAACTTTCAACGAAAAAGCAGCATCATAGTTATTGCCTCCCAAAAGTGTACTCCATTGTAATTCCTTCAAATCAGGACTCATCCTGAAAACCACAGCGTCACTACCACCTGTTACTGTATTTTTAGTAGAATTAACCAATGGAAAATTATTGGAAGATGTAATTGAAGAAACATACACATTGTCTTTGGAATCTGTAACAATTTCCCCCCGAAACTCGTCTCCATAATTCAAAATACTGGTATTTAAACCGTCATTATTTGAACCACCGATGTAAGTAGAAGACAACAATTTAGAACCATCTGAACTGATTTTAGCAACAACAATATCAGAACCATTTTGGAAATTTTGCTCGGTTGAAGGTTCAAAAGCTACGCCATTATTAAACGTTCTGTCATAAGCACCAACCGTAGTTGGAAAGTCTCTGGAAGAACTTGTTCCGAAAATAAGCAGTTCGCCTTTAGAATTTACGATGAGGCTATGGGGAATATCACCATAAAAACCACCCAGAAATGATGAATAGAGCAATTTTGTGCCATCCGAATTAAACTTCATGATTGCCATGTCCCAAAAACTACCATTTTTTACTTGGAAAGCCCCAGGCGTAGTCGGGAATTCTTGTCCACTCGGATTTGCCAAAGCAGAACCTCCTGCGTACAAATTTCCGTCGGCATCGTACGTCGCTGTATGTCCCCAATTGTCTGCCACCGAACCCGAGTAGGTAGAAAAAATTAGTTGAGGGTCAATGACTAATTGTTGGGCATGGTCATAATTTTGTGGAAAATCAAAACTGACAATATTTTTTTCGAGTTTGAATTGCCCTTTTATTTCTTGAAAACTAATTCTTGCCGAAGGATTATTAGCTTGAGTAAAACAATAAGGTTTGCTTTCGATAATGGTAGAAAGTGACGTTTTGACTATCAAATTATTGCTCTCAATCTTCAAATCGTCTGCTCCTTCGTACTGGATTTTGATTTGTTTGGTATCAATATTTGGCTCTACAATCAACTCATATTTCAATGAATATTGATGTGTGTAAAGTCGTAAATCAACTCCTTCGTAAATATTATCAATTACAATTTCTTGGAAAGATGGTACATTAGAAGCCCACTTTGATTCATCATTTCCGATGAAATAATTTCTTTTTTCTGGATTCTGAGAAAGTCCTTTGCTTGAAGCTAATTTATTGGTATTCAGGAAATTGACTTTTAGAAGATGTGCATTTACACCTAATGCCAAACGAGCGTTCTTCGATTCTTTCGAGCCATGTTTTAGTTCATCCAATGCTTTTCCATCATAGAAAATATATTGTAAACCATCATTTTTTACTTGCAGAAATCCACCAGGAATCTGTGCCATAAATTTTATGGATGAGTCCCATTGCCCTTCATTTCTGACAAACTGAACGGTTGGTTCATTGGCAAAAATTGTAAAGTGACTCAAAATAAGTAAAACAAGTAATAGTGAACGCATAATGATTGGTTTTTGGAAATAGTATATGAGTATTTGTCATGCCTTGATTTATGGTAAATATGAAACGCCAAAAGCCAATTGCCAAGAGCTACTAAATAAACGTTTTAGACTTTAAATTGGTGTAGGGAAAAAACATTATCACAAAATTCGTATTCATTGGGTTGATTTGAGCCAATCAATAGAATTTTGTTCATGGCATATTTTTGAACATTTTTTAAATACCAAGCTGTTGCATCTGCATCAAGATTTGACGTTGGTTCGTCCAGAATCATGATTTTTGCATCGGAAAGAAATGCTAATCCTAATTTTACTCTCTGTTTCATGCCCGAAGAAAAAAACTTGATTTCTTTATTTTTTGCTTTGGGTAATTCAATAAAATCAATCAAATCTTTAGCGGTAAAAGAGGAGAGGAGGGGCTTGAATTTTTGATGAAAATCAATGGATTCTGTCAGCGTAAAATCTTCAATAAGCTCTAAATAAGGTGCTGCAATGACAATTTCTTTGAAAATTTCGGATATTTCAACCTCTTTTTTACCAGAAAGATAAACTGCTTTACCTTCGGATTGTGGAGAAAAACCGCTCAAGACCTGCAATAAAGTAGATTTTCCACTTCCATTTGCTCCTGTAAAAGCATAGGCGTGATTAGATTCAAAAGAAAGATTGACATTCCTGAAAATCCATTCATTCATATATTTTTTACCTAAATTTTCAGTAGTAATTTTCATTTGCCTTTGCTTTCTACAAAAATACAAAAGCCTCTGAACTTATCCAGAGGCTTTTTGGTAAAAGTCCAAACTCTTTATTTTACTAAAATCCTAATTTTACAATCCACAAGTCTCTTTTTGATAAAGTTTTTTCTGTTTTGTCTCCCGAAATTCCTGAATCTGAAAAACCACTTATTAACAGGTTTCCATCAGCAGTGAATGAAATAGAATTTGCATTTGGATAATCATCTTTACTACCTCCTAAAGTTTTATCCCAAATCTTATTTCCATTAGTACCAATTCTTAGTACCCAAAAATCACTTTTGCCTCTACTTTTCTCAGATTTATCGCCTGAAATATCAGATAATGAAGTGCCAGAAATGATAATATCGCCATTTGGAGCGGAGAGAATTGATTGAGGGAAATTGAAAACATTTCCACCAAAAGTTCTATCCCATAAGATTTCTCCTAAACTATTGATTTTTAAGACCCAAAAGTCTGATTGACCTTTGTTCCGAGCAGTCTTATTGCCTGAAATTTGAGAAAAAGACATTCCAGTTAATATGACACTTCCATCAGTGGTAAGTGCAGTGCCAAAAGGTTTTTCAAACTCATTTCCCCCGTAAACTCTATCCCAAATTTTTCTGCCAGTTGCATCAATTTTTACAAGCCAAAGATCAGAATTGCCGAATGCTTGAGCAGTTTTATCTCCTGAAATATCAGAAGAAGAGCCTCCTAAAATAATAAAGTTTCCATTAGCATCAGTTACAACAGAGTTTGCTTCATCAATTTTGTTTCCTCCGATAGTTTTATCCCATACTTTTTTGCCATTGCCATTTATTTTGATTATCCAAAAGTCTTGACTTCCTCTGCTTGATTCAGTTTTATCTCCAGAAATATCCGAATCTGAATTTCCCACTATGATAAAACCCCCATCGTTTGAATTAGTGATAGCTTGTGCAGAATCGTTATTATTACCTCCAAAAGTTTTATCCCAAATTTTCTGCCCATTGCCATCTACTCTGACGACCCAAAAATCGTAATTCCCTCTACTGTCTTCTGCTTTATCTCCTGATTTATTAGAATTTGTATAACCAACTAATACAAAACCCCCATCTGGTGTCTTTATTGAGGATTGAAGGTATTCATTATTATTGCCACCGTAGGTTTTCTCCCAAACCATTTTTCCAAATCCATTAACTTTTGCCATCCAAAAATCCTTATTTTGATTAGCCCCAGAAAGACTATTTGTAGTAGCATCGCTATAACCAATCAAGGTAAAGAGGTTGTCAGGAGTTAGAAAAATTGACTTTGGGCTACTTTTTTCGTTGAATGCGATACTTTTATCCCAGATTTTTTTTGGAGCATTTGCTATAGATGGTTCTATTTCGGAAGAACATGAGACAGGAATAATAGAAACTATTCCCATCAAAATAGTATAAATATGTTTCATTTAGAGAAGTTTTATTTTAGACAGCTTCGTATTATTCTAAACGAAGAAAACTCAAAAATAGGTATCAAAAAATACAAAAGCCTCTGAATATTTTCAGAGGCTTTTTGATGTTTATATACATTTTCAATTATCAATTTACAATCTTTAATTGAACTAAATTCCTTTAATAATCCCTCTTTCAGAAGTTCTGATGAAATTAACGATTTCGTCTCTTTCTGCTGATGCTGGAAGTTTGATTTCAATTTGTGTCAAGGCATCACTATTATTGAGTCCTTTTAAGAAAACATAACGATACGTTTCTTGAATTTGATTAATTTGTTCGTCAGAAAAACCGCTTCTACGTAGCCCAATCGAATTAATTCCAGCATAAGAAAGCGGTTCACGACCAGATTTTGTAAATGGTGGAACATCCTTACGAATCAAAGAACCACCCGAAACCATAACGTGTTTCCCGATTTTAGCAAATTGATGAATCGCACAAGCACCTCCAATTCTTGCCCAGTCACCTACTTCTACGTGACCAGCCATTTGCACACTATTAGCAATGATACAATTATCACCAATCGAGCAATCATGGGCTACGTGTACGTATGCCATGATAAGGCAATTCTTTCCGATTTCAGTCTTAAATCTATCCTTCGTCCCACGATTTACCGTTGCACATTCTCTAATAGTGGTATTATCACCGATAATAGTTACAGTGTCTTCGCCATCAAATTTCAAATCTTGTGGAATGGCAGAAATCACTGCTCCTGGGAAGATACGGCAGTTTTTGCCAATTCTTGCACCAGGGAATATAGTCACATTAGAGCCAATCCAAGAACCATCACCAATTTCAACATTTTGATGAATAACCGTGAAAGGCTCAACTACCACATTTTGGGCAAGTTTAGCATCTGGATGTATGTAGGCTAATGGTTGTGTCATATTTTTTGTGGATTAATGTTTTTAATAGGTGGTTTTTTAAATTAAAAATTGAGAATTATGAATTAAAAATTATGGATAATGACGTTTTTCAATTAATCAAACAATCATTTTTAATTCTTAATCTTTAATTCATAATTGGTTATCAGCTTTTTCTCACTAAACTGGCTGTCATATCTGCTTCGCAAACTACATTTCCGCCAACATAAGCTACGCCGTGCATTTTGGCGATTCCTCTTCTGATGGGTGCTAATAATTCACATTTGAGAATTACAGTATCTCCAGGAATTACACTTTTACGGAAACGGCAATTTTCAATTCCTACCAAATAAGGCCAATAGTTTTCAGGGTCTGGAACTGAGCTTAGTACTAATATTCCTCCTGTTTGTGCCATAGCTTCTACTTGCATTACGCCTGGCATTACAGGATTATTGGGGAAATGTCCCATGAAATAATTTTCATTCATAGTCACCTGCTTGATACCAACTACACTTTGGTCATCCAAATATATGATTTTATCAACCATTTGAAAAGGATAACGGTGAGGCAATAGCTGATAAATCCGTTCGTGGGTAAATAACGGAGGTTGTTTTGGGTCATATTTTGGCACTTGATTCTTGTCTGCCTCCAACATGAGTTTCTTGATTTTCTTTGCCAAAGCAATATTTGCAGCATGACCAGGACGTGCAGCTAAAATCTGTGCCTTGATTGGTCTGCCAACCAATGCCAAATCTCCGACCATATCTAATAACTTGTGGCGAGCCATTTCATTAGAATAATGTAGGTCAACGTTGTTTAAAACCCCAATTTCTTTTGAAACACTGACTTTTGGTTTCCCCAAAACCATTGCTAAATGGTCTAATTCTGAGTCAGAATAATCTCTATCTGCAATCACGACAGCGTTAGATAAATCTCCGCCCTTAATCAATCCTGCATTGTATAAGGCTTCTAATTCATGAACGAAACAGAAGGTTCTACATTTTGCAAAATCATTATTGAATTGCTCTATATTAGTCAAATTTGCGTGCTGACTACTCAAAAATTTCGAGTTATAATCAACCATTACCGTAAGTCGGTAGTCATTTAATGGTAATGCAGCTAATTCAACGCCTCTTTCTAAATCTTTGAAACGTACTTCTTCTGGAATTTCAAAAAATTTACGATTTGCATCTTGTGCTTCTAAACCTGCATCCAAGATTGCATCTACAAATTTGATAGAACTACCATCCATAATCGGAGGCTCTGGTCCATCTAATTGAATCAAGACATTATCGACTTGGCAACCGACCATTGCAGCCAGTACGTGTTCAACAGTATTAATTCTTGCTCCGTTATGTTCAATGGTTGTCCCTCTCGAAAGGTCAACTACATGATCAACGTCTGCATCTGCAATTGGTTGATCAGGAAGGTCTGTTCTTTGAAATTTGAAACCATGATTAGCAGGAGCAGGCACAAAAGTCATCGTGGAATTTACCCCAGTATGTAGCCCCACGCCTGAAAGCGTTATGGATTTCTGAATGGTATGTTGTTTATTATTCATTCGTTGTTTTTTTTTCTAAATCACTAAGGCGTTTTTCTAATTTAGGGATTTGCCTAATATATGCGTGATTTCTTAAGTAATCTCTATTTTCTATGGCTGGATTTCCTCCTAAAACTAAACCTTCTACTTTTACTGTTTTTGAAATTCCTGTTTGAGCGGTCACACGGGTATTATTGGCAATTTTTATATGTCCTGTCATACCAGTTTGCCCGCCAATCATGCAGTTACTGCCAATTTTTACCGAACCAGAAATTCCTGCTAATGCCGCAATTACTGTATTTTCTCCAACTTCAACATTATGGGCAATTTGTACTAAATTGTCCAATTTTACTCCTTTCCTAAGAATTGTTGACCCCATTGTAGCTCTGTCAACGCAAGTATTTGAACCAACACAAACATCGTCTTCTAAAATTACATTTCCTAACTGAGGAATGGTATCAAAAGTACCATCCGCTTTTGGAGCAAAGCCGAAACCATCCCCACCAATTACAGCATTAGAATGAATTACGCAATTATTGCCGATGATTGTATCGTTATGAATTTTTGCTCCTGTATGAATAATACAATTTTCACCAATTGTTACAGAATCAGATATAGTTACATTTGGGTAAATTTTAGTGTTTTTCCCAATTTTACAATTGTCTCCGATATAACTAAATGCAGCTAAATAAATATCTTCGCCAATGACAGAATTTTTGCCAATAAAAGAAGGTTGTTCGATGCCTTTCTTTACATTCGATAAAATCTTTTGGTATTCTTGCAAAAGGATAGTAAAAGAAGCGTAAGCATTTTCTACTGAAATGAGTGTGGGAGAATAGGTTTTTTTGGGAACAAAATCTTTGTCAACAATTACGACTGATGCCTGCGTTGTATAGAGGAATGGTTCATATTTTAAATTTGCCAAAAACGAAATGCTACCTTCAGTACCTTCTTCGATTTTTGATAATTGCTTGACCTTCAGAGTTTTATCACCCTTGATTTCGCCATTAAGTATTTGAGCAATTTGTTCTACTGTAAATTCCATATTTGCAATAACGCATTAACAATAAATGAAGAGTTTGATACTGACGATTCGTCTGGTTTTTGAGTCTATTCTCTATTCATTCATTTTTACTGCAAATATACATTCTTTGCCCAACATATATAATATTTTTTGACGATGTTACTCAATGCTTTTATCGTCGGTAAGTCTGAGGCTTCTGCAATATCAATGACCTGATTATGCTTAGTTAAAATGTTAATGTTCTGTTTACCAGATACATAGGCGGCATTCGTGATTACTCCCTGTACTACTAAATAGCTCAAATCTTCTTGATTGACATTATCTTGACTCAGTAAATCAATTTGAATTTTTTCAAGAATTGTTGAACTTTGCTCAGAATCACCAATAATAATCTTAAATAATTGTCGGTTCAGGAGCATTGTCGAAATTCCAGAAAGTAATTTGTCGGGATGTTTCGCCCAAACTTTTATACATCCCCAAATGTCTGAATCATCCATTTCTGTGAATGCCTGAAGATACTTTTTATCTGATTTAAAGTGGTCAATACTAACGTCCTTTTCAAGAAATAATTCTAAAGATGGCGTTGCGAAAACATTACCTCCAGCACGTTTTAAATCTCTTGCTCGTCTGATAATTTGCTGTAACATCGTTTCTGCACAAATAGAGGTTTTGTGTAGATACACTTGCCAGTACATCAGTCGGCGGGCAGTGAGGAAATTTTCGATAGAATACATTCCTTTTTGTTCTACAACTAACTGATTATCAAATATATCCAACATTTTGAGGATTCTATCTGCACCAATAAATCCTTCTCTTACTCCTGTAAAAAAACTATCACGATTCAAATAATCCATTCTATCAACATCTAATTGACTTGAAATTAATTGATGAAAAAAGTAGCGTTCGTATTCGCCAGTGAACATTTTTATGGCAAGTGTTAATGCACCATTGAATTCTTTATTCAAGGCTTCCATCAAAAGAAAAGAAATATTTTCATGATGAACATTTTCAAGAATTGTTTTTTCTAAAACGTGTGAAAAAGGACCATGCCCGACATCATGTAACAGAATTGCTATCTGAGCTGCCTCCAATTCTTCATCAGAAATATCATGACCTTTGCTTCTTAGGGTATTCAAAGCCTCTGTCATGAGGTGCATTGCCCCCAAAGCATGATGAAAACGAGTGTGCAAAGCCCCAGGATAAACGTACTCAGCAATACCCAATTGCTTAATTCGGCGAAGACGTTGGTAGTAAGGATGTTCAATTAAATCAAAAACCAATTCAGTCGGAATATTGATAAAACCATAAACTGGGTCATTGATAATTTTCTTTTTGTTCATGTTTTGGTAAAAGAAGTTGAATCGTAATGCAAAGTATGAAAAAGTTTTTTTACTAAAAATTAATATTCCTACAAAAAGAAAAAGTCGCCATTAACAGACGACTTCTTTCATTAAAAAACTATTTTCTAATTAATCATAATTCAAAACAGGAGCTAACCATTTCTCAGTCAATTCCATGTTCATTCCTTTGCGAACAGAATAATCTTTTACTTGGTCTTTCGCAATTTTTCCAATAGGGAAATATTTACTTTCTGGATTTGAGAAATAAAAACCACTTACCGAACTCGCTGGGTACATCGCAAAACTTTCTGTTAATTGAATACCAATTTTTTCTTCGGCTTGTAATAAATCAAATAAGGCTTTCTTCTCGGTATGGTCTGGACAAGCTGGATAGCCTGGTGCTGGACGAATGCCTACATATTTTTCAGAAATCAACTCTTCTGGACTCAATTTTTCATCCGTTGCATAGCCCCAAAATTCTTTACGAGTACGCTCGTGCATCAATTCTGCAAATGCCTCAGCCAAACGGTCTGCAATGGCTTTTACCATGATTGAATTGTAATCATCGTGGTCTTTTTCGTATTTTTCAACTAAGGTTTCAATGCCAATTCCTGCCGTCACCGCAAATGCTCCTATATAATCGTCTTTGCCCGTTGTTTCAGGAGCAATAAAATCTGAAAGGCAATAATTTGGCAAATTTGCTGCTTTTTGTCCTTGTTGGCGGAGGTGATGCAAGACCGTTTGGGTATCAGTTTGAGTCATCAAATCTCCATCTGCAGAAACAACTGTATTGCTTAGCACATTGTAACTCGTATGCTGATGAACGCCATGTTTTTCGCAAGGAATTTCTCTGGTGATTTCCTCAAAATCGTGCAAAATAATATCATCTCCAACGGCATTGGCAGGGTAAAAACCAACCACCGCACGAGCCGTAAGTAGTTTATTGTCAATGATTTCCTTTAATAAAATATTGGCATCGTCAAATAATTTCTTGGCTTCTGTTCCTACGATTTCGTTTTCAAAAATCTTTGGATATTTTCCCGATAATTGCCAAGTAGAGAAGAAAGGAGTCCAGTCGATGTACTTTGCAATTTCAGCTAAGTCATAATCCATGAAATATTTATTACCTAAAAATTGTGGCTTTGTAGCTTTGAAATTATCCCAATCAATTTTTGGTGTATTCAAACGAGCCTTTTCTATTGGCACATAATTTTTATCCTTCTGGCGACTCGCATGGTCAATTCTCAACTGTGCATATTGCTCTTTTATTTCGTCATAAATCTCTTTGTTGGTTTGCTCATTTTGCATCAAACGACCTGCCACGGGTACACTTTTCGAGGCATCCAATACGTGAATAACGGGTCCAGAATAATGTGGGTCAATTTTTACCGCCGTGTGAATTCGTGAAGTGGTTGCTCCACCAATCAACAAAGGAATCGTAAATCCTTGACGCTCCATTTCTTTGGCAACCCCCACCATTTCATCCAACGATGGCGTAATCAAACCTGAAAGCCCGATAATATCAACATTGTGTTCACGGGCAGCGGCAAGGATTTTATCGGTCTGAACCATTACGCCCAAATCAATAATTTCGTAATTATTACAGCCCAAAACCACGCCAACGATGTTTTTACCAATATCATGAACGTC
>JAAFJL010000155.1 GCA_013298865.1 Cytophagales bacterium
TAAAAAACCTGCAAGTATAAAAACGCTTGCAGGTTTTTTATTTGGGGTGTACATTTGTAAGACAATGAAAAAAGGAGCAAATAATACATATTGGGGAAATCTACGAGAAGGCATTAAGTCTTCTTTGAAAGGTTTGCAACTCTCGTTCAGGCATTTAAAAGATGCCCACCAGAGTCGTAAGCCTATTTTTGTGGATAATCCAAATTATTTCGAGCAACAAACTGGAATTGTTACTTTGCAATATCCTCACCAACATTTACCATTACCTGACAATGGTCGCTATCAGTTGCACAACGAGATGGACGATTGTATTGTATGTGATAAATGTGCCAAAATTTGCCCTGTTGATTGCATAGAAATTGAGCCAATCAAAGCAACTGGAATTGTCGGAAATACCTCTGATGGCTCTGCAATAAGGCTTTATGCAGCGAAATTTGACATTGATATGTCGAAATGTTGTTTTTGCGGACTTTGTACAACGGTTTGTCCGACGGAGTGTTTAACCATGACCAAAGAGTATGATTTTTCGACTTTTGATATAAAAAATCACAATTTTGCTTTCGGAAATCTTACGCCTGAACAATCTGAGGAAAAACGACAATTGTACGAACAATTCATGGCAGAAAAAGAGGAAATGAAGCGTCAGGGCATGGTAATTCAGAAAGATGTTGTTGTAAAAAATGAGGAAGAAACGCCAAAACCAAAGCCAGCGTTCAAGCCGACTTTTAAACCAAAAACAATAACGCCAATTGCTGAGGATGTTGTAAAAAATGAGGAAGAAACACAGAAACCAAAGCCAGCGTTCAAGCCAACTTTTAAACCAAAAACAACAACGCCAAGTACTGAGGATGTTGTAAAAAATGAGGAAGAAACACAGAAACCAAAGCCAGCATTTAAGCCAACTTTTAAACCAAAAACTACAACGCCAATTGATGAGAATGTTGTAAAAACTGAGGAAGAAACGCCCAAACCAAAGCCAGCGTTTAAGCCGACTTTTAAACCAAAAACAACAACGCCAATCGCTGAGGAGGTCGTGAAAACTGAGGAAGAAACGCCCAAACCAAAGCCAGCTTTCAAGCCGACTTTTAAACCAAAAACAACAACGCCAATTGCTGAGGATGTTGTAAAGAATGAGGAAGAAACACAGAAACCAAAGCCAACTTTCAAGCCAAAAACTACAACGCCAATTGATGAAGATGTTGTAAAAACTGAGGAGGAAACGCCAAAACCAAAGCCAGCGTTTAAGCCGACTTTCAAGATAAAACCTAAAGAATGATGATTCTGGATGGCTGATGTAGGGATGAATCGCATTCGTCCATAGTGTTAGTAAAAATTATACAACTATCTCATTGTCAAATACATATAAAATAAAAATATTTTGTTAAATATCATTCTCATAGCTTTTTGCATACTTACGGTTGGCTCTGCTTTATGGGTTCTCTGGACTAAAAATGTGCTTCATGCAGCGTTTGCATTGTTGCTTACATTTTTGGGAGTTGCGGCTTTGTATGTCATGGCTGGAGCGGATTTCTTGGGTATTACGCAGATACTTGTTTATGTAGGCGGGATTTTGGTACTGCTGATTTTTGGTATCATGCTTACTAATCAAGCAGGTAATAAAGAAGGTGGAAAGAACATGATTTTGACTGAAAACCTGAATCGTTTTTGGGGTATTTTGATAGCAGGAGGTTTCTTTGGTTTGCTGTTTTATACATTTACTCAAGCAGGTTTTCAGGAAGTAGAACAACAACATTTTGGAGAGATTTCAAATCATTCATCAACCATACAAATCACTGGCATTCAATTAATGACAGACTATGTACTTCCTTTTGAAATCGTGGGTGTTTTACTCATGATTGCCTTAGTTGGTGCGTCCTTTTTAGCTTCAAAAAATGAATAATTTATTGTCATATTATTTACTGGTAGGTGCTTTTTTGTTTAGCATTGGTATTGCGATGGTCATCGTGAAGCGAAATGTTATCATGGTCTTGATGGGCATTGAACTAATGATGAATGCAGTCAATATTAATTTGGTGGCTTTCGGACGGAATGACCCCAATATTCAAGGGCAAATGTTCGCCCTTTTCGTGATTGTTGTCGCTGTTTGTGAAGCAGTAATTGCCTTGGCTTTAGTACTAAAAGTTTTTGAACATTTCAAAACCATCAACCTTGATAAAATCAACGAACTGAAAGGGTGAGTTCAATTAACAATTATCACATTTCTGACCGTGGCATGGTTGTGGTTGAATTTCTCATAAATGGTTTTAATCTCAACCGTACCACGGATTCCCGTATAAACGATAGATGAACTTCAATTTTTTGACGTGATGTCAGGCTCTTTTCAATTAACAAATATCTGTTAACAATTATCAATTTCTTGATAATCAATACATTAAAAATTAAAATACAAAACTTCATCAATAAATAATAATGGATAAAGCACGGAGAGTGGCGGATTCGCTGACTACAATGACTGAGATGATTTTCCCGAATGATACCAATACTTTGGGGAATTTAATGGGAGGGAATCTTATGAGAATGATGGATGTTGTGGGTGCAATTTGTGCGCAAAAACATTCAACCAGAATTGTGGTAACTGCCTCGGTTGATAATGTTTCTTTCAAAGAATCTATTCCTTTGGGGAGTGTCGTTACGCTCCAGGCAAAAGTTACAAGGTCTTTTAATTCTTCAATGGAAGTAGTGATTGATGTTTGGGCTGAAAATATTCCTGCTCAGGAAAAAGTAACAACCAATAAAGCATTCTTCACTTTTGTGGCGGTTGACCAAAGTGGCAGACCGATAGACGTACCCCAAGCTGTACCAGAAACCGAAGAAGAAAAGCTATTATTTGATGGTGCGTTGCGTCGCCGACAATTGCGTTTGGTTTTGGCAGGAAGAATGAAACCCCACGAAGCATCTGAACTAAAATCATTATTTGACCATTTGGAATAGTCTGTAAATTATTGATATTCAATTCATTAGCGAGTAACACTTTGCCAATATCTACTTACCACTTTATATGCTATTCAATTCGATTCATTTCCTACTATTTTTTATTGTTGTTACTTACATATATTTCAAATTAGGTTTAACAGGTCGTTGGCAATTGCTACTTTTAGCGAGTTGCTATTTCTACATGATTTTTAAGCCTGAGTACATTCTTATTCTATTTTTAACAATTGTAATTGACTATTTTGCAGGAATTTGGATTGAAAAAGCCGTTGGTTCTCAACGAAAATTACTGCTGATTCTTTCGTTGATTTCCAATATCGGGATTTTGGCTTATTTTAAATATTTCAACTTTCTAAACCATAATCTTAGCAGTATTCTTGCCCAATTTGATACCCAAAACCCCATTCCGTTCACTGATTTTATCCTTCCGATTGGGCTATCCTTTCATACTTTTCAGGCGATGAGTTATACCATAGAAGTCTATCGGGGTAATCAAAAACCTGAACGGCACTTCGGAATATATGCACTTTATGTCATGTTTTATCCTCAGTTAGTGGCTGGACCAATCGAAAGACCGCAGAATGTACTGCATCAGTTTCATACATACCATCGGTTCAGTTGGGAGAATGCAAAAAGTGGCTTAATGTTAATGGCGTGGGGGTTTTTCAAAAAAGTAGTCATTGCGGATAGATTAGCAATGATGGTTGACTTTGCTTATAAAAACCCACACAATCAAAACGGAATCACACTTTTGGTAGGGACTTTCTTTTATACTTTTCAAATCTACTGTGATTTTTCTGGATATTCAGATATTGCTTTGGGGGCAGCTAAAGTGATGGGCTATGATTTAATGGAAAACTTCAAAAGTCCCTATTTTGCTAAATCAATCTCAGAATTTTGGCGAAGATGGCACATTTCTTTGTCAACTTGGTTCAGAGATTATTTGTATATTCCTTTGGGCGGTAATCGGAAAGGGCTTTTCAGGCAATACTTCAACCAGTTTTTTATCTTTTTAGTAAGCGGACTTTGGCATGGTGCAAAATGGACATTTGTGGCTTGGGGAGCAATACATGGGCTATATTTGATATTAGCCCTTGTCCGAGATAAATTTTTACCCAATATTTCTTTACCAAAAGATACTTGGGGCAAATCAATTAATCTTACCTTTACGTTTGTATTGGTCATGTTGGCTTGGGTATTTTTCAGAGCCAATTCGCTCCAAGACGCTTTTGTAATTCTTGAAAAAATATTTTCACTAAATATCAATGAACCCTTATTATCATCTCTCAATCGGGTAGAAATGATTTTTTCACTCTTCTTGATTGCCATTTTACTGCTCAAAGAACGCTATTTCTTTTATATCTCAACCGCCAGTGACTCACAATTTTATGGCATATTTATTGGGCTAATTTTCCTAAATTATTTTTTAGGAGTATTCAATACTAACCAATTTATATATTTTCAGTTTTGATATGATTGTAAAAAAAATCTTCTCTTTTTTCATTGTTTTTGGTTTATTCATTCTCTGTTTAGTTGCTTCGTCAAATCAATTATTTTCACTTTGGAATACCATGGGACTCATGCCAGAAAAGGCAACGAGAGGTGATTTATATGGACTGACTTACCTACGCCAGTTCAAGGAATATGACTTTACAGAACAATCCATTTTAGCTCCTGCCAATCATTCCAAAAATGACATTCAGAAAAATACGCACCTCTTTCTGATTGGTGACAGCTTTACTAATTCTATTGATAAAAGTCATTACATTGCCCAGAAAACGGACTTTATCAGGTTGGGAGTGAACAGCAAGAAAATTCAATTAGATTCAACAAAAAGGAATGTGCTGATTATTCAAAATGTTGAAAGAGGAATTGGGTACAGACTTAATGATGATCAGTACCAACAAACTTTCATGGGAACTTCTGGATATTTCACCCATGAAATTAAAGAAGATTTAAAAAAAGAAAATGCTGAAAAACCTGCTTTATTGAAAGACTTTGGGGGAAGTAATATTGAAGATAGACTACAAGCAATGCTTTTTAATGCTAAGATTTTTGGGTTGATAAAAGAAGCAAAAGCAGCACTGAACTTGAATCTTTTTGGAAGAATTCATGGAAAAAATGTTATCTCAAAAGATCAAAAAAGTATCTTTTATTTGGATGAAGCTGGCGATGAAGAAACCGTTGGATTTGCGTCTTCTTTTTGTAATTTGAGAGATGAAAAAATCAAGGAGTATGTCAAAAATTCAGAAGAAATAACTCAGTTCTACAAAAATATGGGTTTCGATGATGTCTATTTTGCTTTTGTACCCAACAAAGTAAGTATTATTGCCCCCAACGATGATAAGTACAATCATCAAATAGAACGGCTTCAAAAATATCATTCAGCATCTTTCAAAACGATTGATATTTATTCAGCCCTTGTTGGTCACCCAGAATTTTATCATAAAGGAGACGGACACTGGAACAACAAAGGATTGGCTCTTTTTGTAGAAAAAGTGAATAATTTGCTGAAGAAAAAGCAGTAATTATTACGCCAACACCTCCCGAATTACCTTCCCAGCGACATCAGTCAAACGAAAAGGACGACCTTGGAATTGGTAGGTTAATTGTTCGTGATTCAATCCTAAAAGATGTAAAATCGTAGCTTGGAGGTCGTGGACGTGGGTTTTTCCTTTTACACCTGCATAACCTAATTCGTCCGTTTCTCCATGAGTGTAGCCTTTTTTTACGCCTCCGCCTGCCATCCAGATGGTGTAGGCTTCGGGATTGTGGTCTCTGCCCATGAAGGGTGCAGGTTTGTTGTCTCGATTTTCTTGCATGGGCGTTCTGCCGAATTCTCCGCCCCAAACTACCAGCGTATCTTCCAATAATCCCCTTTGTTTTAGGTCAATCAAAAGGGCAGTCATGGCTTGGTCGGTTTCTCGGCATTTGGTACGTAAACCAATTTCCAAAGCCTCCGAAGCATTAGAGCCGTGGGTGTCCCAACCCCAATCGAATAGCTGAATAAAGCGAGTACCATTTTCTACTAACTTTCTGGCTAACAGACAGTTATTGGCAAAAGATGCTTTACCAATGGTCGTTCCATAAAGGTTATGGATGTAGGCAGGTTCTTTGTAAATATCCATTACTTCGGGTACTTCGGCTTGCATTCTGAACGCCATTTCGTACTGTGAAATACGGGTCAGAATTTCTGGGTCTTCAAAAGTTTCGTATTCTCTTTGATTAATTTCGTTGATGGCATTGATGGCTTCGTGACGAATATCCCGAGAAATTCCTTTAGGATTATTGATGTACAAAACGGGTTCACCATCCGACCGACACTGTACGCCTTGATAAACGGAAGGCAAAAAACCACTTCCCCAAATACTTTTTCCTGCCTCTGGATATTTGCCACCCGATGTCAAAACGATAAACCCTGGCAAATTTTCATTTTCTGACCCCAAACCATAAACCGCCCATGAACCCATCCCTGGACGACCCAATCTGGCACTGCCTGTGTGCATGAATAACTGGGCAGGTGCGTGATTAAATTGCTCGGTGTGCATGGCTTTCAGAAACGTTACTTCATCGGCAACTGTCTGAAAATTAGGTAGATAGTCCGACACCCAAGCTCCTGATTGTCCTCTTTGGGCAAATTGCCCTTGCGAACCTAACATCTTGGGGACACCCCTGATAAAGGCAAAAGTTTTACCTTCTAAAAATGATTGCGGACAGTCCTTCCCATGCCATTTTTGGAGTTCGGGTTTGAAATCAAAAAGTTCTAATTGCGAAGGCGAACCAGCCATGTGGAGGTAGATTACGCTCTTAGCTTTACCCGCAAAATGAGGCAATTTTGGAGCGTAGGGATTGGTAATAATATCTTTTTTATCCGACAAACACCCCATCAGCGACCCCAGTGCCATCATGCCCATACCCGTAGCACACGTCTGCAAAAAATGACGACGTTTTAGGAGTTGATGGGATTTTTCGTTGGCTTGCTGGATTGGGGACATGGGTATTGTGGATTTCAGATTTACGCTATTACTACCGCTAAACCTTTGTCAACGTCTTGTTCTACTGTTTTGTATTTTACGTCTTTTTTTACTGCACCGTCACGGTACTGTACTGTTACTCTTTGGTTGCGGTCGGCAATTTTAATCACCTGGCGAGGGGCAACTTTTTCTACATTTCTGCCTTCACTTGGGTCATGATAGTCTTGTTGTTCGCCACCACCCAAACTACCAATCAACTGCGAAAGCGAATCATCTTTCTTGGTTTCTAATTTAATCTTTTGCTCTGGTTTGCGTTGTTGTTTTGCAGGAGCTTCATAATCAATATTTGGCACAACCGATTTCGACAAATAACTAATCGTATCAAAATTAATTCTACTTAGAAACTTCGAGAATAAATTAACCGCTTCAAATTTATAAATCAATAAAGGGTCTTTTTGTTCTAAACTGGCATTTTGTACGGATTGCTTCAAATCATCCATTTCACGAAGATGCTCTTTCCATTCTTGGTCAATTGTACCTAACACAATTGATTTTTCCATCTCTCGCACAACCTCTTTTCCTTGTGTGTCAATGGTTTTCTGTGCATCGGCAAAAATTCCAGTAACGTCTGTTCCATTAAGAATTGGCATTTGAATACCCGTGAAGTTCTGAGACATCGCTTCCTTCGCAAACTTCACAGACTCTGCTGCAATCTTATTATTTTTTTCGTTATAATGTTTCTCAGCAGCGTCATAAACCCTGGTCACTCTTTGCTGAGTATTCAGTTTAGCCATTTCTTCTCTACTAAATGGAAGTTCCATACCCAAACCTTCGATACAACGTAACTCTAACTCATCGTAATTGGCGTTATTGCCTACTAATTCTGCACAAACATCGTACAAATTATTAGCAATATCCAATGCCAAACGCTCTCCAAAAAGGGCATTCTGACGGCGTTTGTAAATTGCATTTCTTTGGTAATTCATTACGTCATCGTATTCTAAGAGACGTTTACGAATTCCAAAGTTGTTTTCTTCTACTTTCTTTTGGGCTCTTTCTACCGAAGAAGTAATCATTGAATGTTGAATAACTTCGCCTTCTTCCATGCCCATTCTGTCCATCACTTTGGCAATACGGTCTGAACCAAACAATCGCATCAAACTGTCTTCGAGCGATAAGAAAAATTGAGTAGAACCAACATCTCCCTGACGACCCGAACGACCTCTTAATTGGCGGTCAACTCGTCGAGATTCGTGGCGTTCCGTACCTACAATTGCTAACCCGCCTGCATTACGAGACTCTGGAGATAATTTAATATCCGTTCCACGACCTGCCATGTTAGTAGCAATGGTTACTTTTCCTGATTGTCCTGCTTCGGCAACAATGTCTGCCTCACGAGCGTGCTGTTTGGCGTTGAGTACATTGTGCTGAATTTTGCGAATCGTCAGCAAACGACTTAGAATCTCAGAATTTTCTACCGAAGTTGTTCCGACCAAAACGGGTCTTCCAGCTTGAACTAATTCTTGAATTTCCTGTGCTACGGCATTATATTTTTCACGAACAGTTTTATAAACTTTATCTTCGTGGTCAATTCTTGATATTTTTTTATTTGTCGGAACAGTAACAACGTCTAATTTATAAATTGTCCAAAATTCCCCTGCTTCGGTTTCCGCAGTACCCGTCATACCACATAATTTATGGTACATCCTGAAAAAGTTTTGAAGCGTAATCGTCGCATAAGTTTGCGTTGCATCTTCGATATTTACGTTTTCTTTCGCTTCAATTGCTTGGTGCAAACCATCCGAATAACGACGACCTTCCATCACACGACCTGTCTGTTCGTCAACGATTTTTACTTTTCCATCAACCAAAATATATTCTGTATCTTTTTCAAACAAAGTATATGCCTTCAATAACTGACTAACCGTATGCACTCGTTGCGTTTTGGTAGCATAATCACGGATGACTGCTTCTTTTTTTACTAAACGGTCATGGTCGCTAAGGGTTTTATCTTTTTCTATAATATTAAGATCAATCGAAAAATCAGGGAGGATAAAAAAGTTAGCATCTTCAACCATTTTGGTCATAAATTCTAAACCTTTTTCGGTCATTTCAACTTGGTTATTTTTCTCTTCAATCGTAAACATCAAAGGAGCATCAGCCTGTGGCATTAACTTTTGGTTTTCGGCTAAATATATATTTTCAGTCTCCTGCATAATTTGCTTATTGCCAGATTCCGAAAGAAATTTAATGATTGGTCTTGACTTCGGTAAACCTCTGTACGCACGAAACAAAGCTAAACCACCATCTTCTTTGTTACCTGCTGCAATTAGCTTACGAGCCTCAACAATAAGGTCTTGCACAATTTTCTTCTGAGCTTCTACCAATCTTATAACCAATGGGTTATAAGTTTCAAAATCTTGCTCATCACCTCTTGGAACAGGTCCACTGATAATCAAAGGAGTACGGGCATCATCAATCAAAACAGAGTCAACCTCATCAACCATCGCAAAATGATGACGGCGTTGAACTTGCTCTTCTGGTGTACGAGCCATATTGTCACGGAGGTAATCGAAACCAAATTCGTTATTAGTTCCGTAGGTAATACCTGCCATGTAAGCCTTCTTTCTTTCCTCAGAATTTGGCTCATGTTTATCAATACAATCAACAGTAATATTGTGGAATTCAAAAAGAGGAGCGTTCCATTCAGAGTCACGTTTGGCAAGGTAATCATTCACCGTAACGATGTGTACGCCTTCGCCTGCAAGGGCATTCAAAAATGCTGGAAAAGTAGAAACTAAAGTCTTTCCTTCACCCGTCGCCATTTCTGCAATTTTGCCTTGGTGTAGCACAATTCCCCCGATGATTTGGACATCATAATGTACCATATCCCAAGTGATTTCGTTACCCGCAGCGAGCCACTTATTGTGCCAAATAGCAGTTTCTCCTACGATTTCGACATTCTTTTTCTTACTGGCAATAAATTTATCTTCAATCGTTGCGGTTACTTCTAACTTTCCATTTTGAGCAAAACGACGAGCCGTTTCTTTAACAATTGCAAAGGCTTCTGGCAAAATATCCATCAAGATTACCTCTAATTGCTTGTTACGGTCTAATAAAAGGGCATCAATTTGGTTGAAAATATTTTCTTTGGCATCAACAGACATATCAGGATTAGCCTCAATTTCCATTTTCAAATCTGATACATTGGCATCAACTTTAGCCAATCTATTTTTGATAACTGCCTTCAAATCAGCGGATTTCTGACGGAGTTGCTCATCAGAAATACTTTTTAATTTATCAAACTCTGCATTCACTTTCTGAACATAAGGAAGCAATTCCTTGATGTCACGTTCAGATTTTGTACCGAATAATTTAGTAACTGATTTTGTAATAAAATTTATCATTGTATTGGGTGATTTTCACTGTTTTTGAGATGTAACGGGCAAAAAATTACGAATTATCCAAAATGGATTTTCCTTATCAATAACGTAATTTTTATGAAAAATATTCACTTCTTCTTATAAATGAAAAAGACTGCAAATTTAGTTCATTCTGATGGGATTAAAAAGGGAAAAAGGTAAAGGTTCGGGGTAAACGGTGAACGGTGAACGATGAATGGCACGGTAATTTTACTATACTTAGAAAAAATTAGGATAGTAAGAGTTCATAATTCTCATTCTTGATAACTTTCCTCTTCCTCCTTTTTCCTATATTTGTGAGAACAAAAAATTGAATTATGGAAAATCCACAAGTACCTCGCAGTCGTCCACCTCGCAAAAAATTGAATATGCCTTACATTGGGGATATGTTCGGCGGAGGAAGTACATCTTCTGGTCGTCCAGAATCTACCCTTACAAGCAAATTCACTCCGCTAATTGTTTTAGTAGCCTTAATTAGTTTTGGGTGGAATTATTATAGAAATCGAAATAAATTTGATGGAGCAGTCGGTGGCGAAAGTACCATCAAGGAAGCTGTCTGGGAAGGCAAAGTTTCAAAGAAATATACTAAGGTTTATTCACCAGAAAATATTCATTATATTATTGAAGTTAAAAACGCAGCAGGAGAGAGACGACTGTACGATTTAGTAGGTGAAAGTACGAATTTTTGGGACTGGGTTTTGCCGAATTATAAAATCTCTAAGAAAGAAAATAGTATGGAAGTTACCGTAAAACCAATTGCGAAAAAAGATACTACAATGGTATTGCAATATTCCAAAAAATAATTTATATTTGGTTCTTTATAAGTACTTTGTAAAATAAAAATCATTTTTTGCCGCCACTCAATCTGATTTTTAATAATTTGTTTGTCATAACTCTTCCCTTGAGAGTGGCGTTTCCTTCCATAACTTTGTAATAGTTTTTGATTGTTTTTCTTGTAATTGTGTCTTCTATGGCATAACATTTGATAGATTTAATTAGAAATTATCATTTAATTTATCCTTACAATCCATGAAAAAAATAGTGCTTTTGTGCCTATTTCTGTATGTGGCTAACATAACAGTATTCGCCCAGTACAAAGTAAAACCTACTGAGCCTTCTTCTCGTGCAAAAACTCCCTTAGACAATAATGAATTGGCTTTGCAAAACAATGCTTCTGTTGTTGCCAAAAAAGATTCCACAATTAGTAAATCAACTAAAGCAAGTAAGCAGACTCCTAAAGTAGTAGAAAAATCTGTGAACTCAGACGAAGATGAAGAAGGCGTAACAGAAGAAGAATTAGCAGAAATAGATGCACTAATTGCGAAAGCAAAAAGTAGTCTTAATTCCCCTCGCAACGACCAGTCTTCACAAAAGGCTTTTGAAGGAATCAGTCCTATGAAAGTTGTTACTCCACCTGCTGTTCAGGCAGTTACCCCTCAACCTCAAACTGCGGTAGCTCAACAAAAAACACCAGTTGTAGAAAAAGCACAAGTACCTGAGCCAGCAAAACAAGAAGATGAGATTGCTACAAACGGAGCAGCTTTAGCACCAAGAGAGGTGGCTTTAACAGAAGAGGAAAAGAAACTATTTGGCGGAAATAAAGCCCTAAAATTTAAAATTCCGACTGATGATATGATTGATTTTGATTCTGTCTATGTTGCACCTGAGACTCAGCCATCGTTTCAGGGTGGGGCAGAGGCTTTGAAACAATATTTCGGACAGAATTTGCAGTTTCCTCAAAAATATATTGATACCGAACTAAAAGGTAAAGTTTATGTGAGATTCATTGTTCGTAGAAATGGTAAAATAGACAAATTGCATTTAGTGAAAGGTCCGAACGACGAGTGTAACCAAGAAGCATTAAGAGTAATTAAAGCAATGCCAAATTGGATTCCTGCTACAAATAAAGGTAACGTAGTGAGTTCATATCACGTATTGCCAGTGTCGTTTTTGATAAAGAAAAATTAGGAGAGTTTAGTCTCAAAAAATATTTCAGTATAATTAAAATTGTGACGTATTAAATGAATGCCTTTAATCTTAATTAGGGGCATTTTTGTTTTTAGGGCTTCTAACTTTTCATACCATTCAAAATCAACTGAATTTGCTTTTTGTGAATGTTAAAATGCCCCTGAATGATTCCTAATCCTTGGAAAATTGTCATGTCGGGAATCAATGGATGGCTCGTTAAGTTTTTATCTAACATCTCTGTTTTCATATTCTCAAGAATTTCTTTCAGTGTCTGTCTTTTTGCTGCCCAAGAATCTTCAAGATTTTCCAATTCACTATAATCGGCTACTTCTGCAAGCCGTCCTGGAGCTTTTACTTTTGGTGTTAGTGACAAACGAACTATCATCTTCAGTAAAAACATTTTAACAGAAACACCAAAGCCTACTTTTTTCAAAGCCTCTGGTTGACTCATTCTCTTCTCGATTTGAATCAATACAAATTTTTCAGCTAAAATTAGATGGTCAATAATTTGGGCAATCGACCATTTTTCGGGCATTGGTTGCTTGTTGAGTTGTTCAACATCAAGGTGTTTTACTTGTGCTAAAAGCTCTGATTTTGATGATTCAAGATTATCAAATAATGATTGCAATCGTTTGTTCATGATTATTGGGTTTATT
>JAAFJL010000156.1 GCA_013298865.1 Cytophagales bacterium
TTTGCCAGATAATACTTTGATTGATTTGGATTGGTTACAGAATTATCCCGATGCGATTGAGAACAAACTTCGGACTTTAGGTTTGAAGAATGAAATAAAAATGATGGACATTGAAAGTTTGATTCTTTTTGAAAATAGATTGATGAGTAAGAATGAGTAATGACTCTTCGATGCTCGTTTTTCTATATTTGATTTCAGCTCAATAAAAAAATCCCTCAAAATTTGAAATTTTGAGGGATTTTTTTATTGTATTTAATTTCCGAACATCTAACAACAAAAAACGACCATCGAAAAAAATCTACGCTGCAATTTCTCGCTCGAAGGCGATGAAATTTACTAATTCATTTTTGTCATTAAAAATTGGTTCAATCGAAACCTGACACAAATATGGTTCACCGTTTTTGCGATAATTCAATATTTTTCCTTTGAAGATATTTCTTGATGCTACTTTATCCCGAATCTCTTTTCTTGTAACAGGGTCAGTATCACGCCCCTGCAAGAATTTCGGTGATTGTCCAATTGCTTCTTCTGGGCTATAACCTGTCATGTCCTGAAAACCATCGTTCACCCAAAGTATCTTCACCTTGGCGTCTGTTAGAACAATTGTATGGGCTTCATCTCTAATAAATTCACGAATAAAACTAAGATTAAAATCCCAGTTATTCTTCTGCGCAAGTCGAGATAAAATAGAAAAATTAGACTGTATTTTCTCTTGCAATCTTGCAGGAAAAAACTCCATTCCTATTAAAAGTGGATGTTTAAATTCTAATTCATCAGGAGAACCACCAACAACATTTGGTTTAAGAATCATCTTAATTTTTAGTTTAAGTGTTTGAAAATCAATGATTTACAGAATATAGTTACCCTAAGCAAACCTACTAATATTCCAACAGAATGATTAATGTTATTGTTTGAACTTTTTTAAAAATTTTCTTAAACCCGTACTTTCATTACTTTTCTACCATGAATAATCTTCCTGATTTTTGGTCCAGTTACTTTATGTTCGTGTTCAAATCCTGCATGATAGATTGCCCGCAAAAACAGCGTTGCCACAAAAGGAATTGTTGCCAGAGAATATTGAACAACAAAGAAAAGCCCGAAACCTAAGAATAATCCCGTCAATAAAAAATAGTACCCATACCAAGGTTTTGATTGGAATTCTTTCAACAAAAAAATCAATGGTAAATGCAGAGGCATTGCCCAAAAAAGATTTTTATTCCAATTGGTTACGCCGTGGTCTGTTCCGAACCACAAGAAGAGTAAAATCCATCCCAAAAAACCCACAAACCCGAAAAGAATTTTATCTAACCAGTACCCTTTTTGATAGAATTTCCAATGTCGATACGTAAGAAATAAAACCAGCAGAAATAACAAGCTAAAAACCGTTGCAGGATGCCACAGAAAACTTATTGCAGAAGATTTCTCAGGAGCTGGCAACTGAAATAATGGACGTTCTTGATCTACTAAATATCGAATTCGTCCTCCATTCAAACGCTTAGCATCTTTTACCATAAGTCTCAGATTATCAGGAAGATAACAAGCTTCCAGTTGGTTAATCCGCTTGTCTGATGGTGCCCCGATTGCCATATTCATTCCTACTGCTGCCCATGGGTGGGGCGATAAATATTTATTCATCCAGTCACGGTAAGAATAGTCGTCCATTTGTTCTAAATGTTTCAAATGTAAACTATCATCACAAGCAATCATGAGAGCATCTCTGACTCTGGTTGAGCAATTATCATGAAAAAACTTATAGGCATATTCTTTATTTTCGGGCAAAAGATTTTTCTCTAAATGATCAAATATTTTTTGTTTTTGGGGCATTCCCAAATCCAAAATTTGTTCTGTCATTGCCCGTTTTTCTATATTTTGGTAAAAATAAACATTGCGTTCAAGCGTAGCTTCCGAGATTTGATAGGGCAAAGTTCCCCTTAGAAATTTCCAGTAAAAACTTTCTGCATTAAAATCAAAAGTGCCGTAACTGTACGCCTTATCAATATTATTTATCGGGTCTTGAACATACAGAAGCGTATGCCCAAAAGCAGCATAAAGTTCCGTTCCAGGGGCAACGGTTACAAGACTAATTTTAGCTTGTGGGGATAATTTGATATTCTGGGCAAATACCGAAGAGCAAAGAACACTCAGAAAAGAAAGTGTAAATAAACGAAGGCAGAGTAAAAATTTCATACGCTTGTTTTAAGATTTATAGTGTTAGATAATTAAGTTTTGAGTTCAGTTCGATTTGAAATAAGAGTCAATATTTCACATTTTCAAATTGATAAATTTTCAAACTACCAAATTGTTTACTCTTTTCCTGCAACAACAATCACAATTTCGCCTTTAACAGTATTCGGATTTTTATTGTAATGATTTAGCACTTCTTGAACCGTACCTCTAATGGTTTCTTCATACAATTTAGTTAATTCTCTTGAAACTGACACCATTCTTTCTGCTCCAAAATATTCAGAAAATTGCTCTAAACTTTTTAATAATCTATGTGGTGATTCATAGAAAATCATCGTTCGTTCTTCTTCTGCTAAACCTTTCAGTCTTGTTTGTCGTCCTTTTTTATGTGGCAAAAAACCCTCAAAGGTGAATCTGTCGCAAGGAAAACCCGAATTTACTAAGGCTGGCACAAAAGCGGTAGCCCCTGGGAGACACTCAACTTCAATATCATTTTTCAGGCATTCACGCACCAATAAAAAACCTGGGTCAGAGATTGCTGGTGTTCCAGCGTCCGAAATCAAGGCAATAGATTTTCCTTCTTTCAATAATTTTACTACGCCTGCGGCACCATGATGTTCGTTATGGGCATGGTGCGAATACAAGGGTTTTGTAATGTCGAGATGCTTCAATAAATTGCCAGAAGTGCGAGTGTCCTCCGCAAAAATGGCATCAACCGAAGCCAAAACTTTTACGGCTCGGTACGTAATATCATCAAGATTGCCAATCGGCGTGGGTACAAGATATAATTTCATTGATTTATGATTACACAATCAGCTCAGAGATTGCTACTGCTAATTTACGGTCTTTTTCGGTAACAATATTACCTGCATCGTGAGTATTGAGTTCTATGGTTACTTTGTTGTAAACGTTAGACCACCACGGATGATGCCCATGTACTTCTGCCAAAATGGCTACACGGGTCATGAATGCAAAAGCTTCCGAGAAATTTTTGAAGCTAAAGGTTTGTTTGAGTTTGTTATCTTCTTCTGTCCACATGATAAATTAATTTGAAAATTTGGAAATGAGTTAATTTGGAAATGTAGGAATTATGATGTCATTTGTAGTCTTAATTTGCAAAGAATATTTCTTTCCTTATAAATTTACAATCATTTTCAAATTTTCAAATCATCAAATTAATAAATGCAACCTTTAGCAGAAAGAATGCGTCCGCAAACGCTTGATGATTATGTCGGGCAAGAACATTTGGTTGGCAAAAATGCTGTCCTAAGACGTGCCGTCGAGTCTGGACGGATTCCTTCTTTTATTCTATGGGGACCTCCTGGCGTTGGTAAAACGACATTAGCAAGTATTATTGCCCGTACGCTAAAACGTCCTTTCCATGTACTTTCAGCAATTAGTGCTGGCGTAAAGGACATCAGGGAAACGATTGATACTGCTAAAAAACAAAAGTTTTTTGATACCCCCTCTCCTATTTTATTCATTGATGAAATCCATCGTTTTTCAAAATCTCAGCAAGATTCTTTATTAGGGGCTGTCGAACAAGGCGTTATTACTTTGATTGGTGCAACCACCGAAAACCCCTCATTCGAGGTCATTTCGGCACTTTTATCTCGTTGTCAGGTATATGTTTTGAAATCTTTAGAGAAAAATGATTTGATTTTGATGCTCAATCAGGCATTAGAAAAAGATGGTTTCTTGAAAAATAAAGACATCACAATTCAAGAATACGAAGCAATTTTGCAGTTTTCTGGTGGTGACGGGCGGAAGTTATACAACATTCTGGAATTGGTGGCTGATTTCGGAGAAACAGGTCAACCTCTTGTAATTACGAACGAAATAGTAGTTGAAAAACTGCAACAAAACATAGCGATTTATGACAAAGATGGCGAACAACACTATGATATTATCTCGGCTTTTATTAAATCCATCAGAGGGTCAGACCCAAATGCAGCCGTTTATTGGCTTGCCCGCATGATTGAAGGCGGCGAAGACATTGAATTTATTGGCAGACGTTTAATGATTTTGGCATCGGAAGATATTGGTCTTGCCAACCCCAATGCACTGTTAATGGCGACAACTTGTTTTCAGGCAATTCGCACAGTGGGTTTCCCCGAATCTCGGATAATTCTCTCACAGACAGTCATTTACCTTGCAACCTCTCCCAAAAGTAACTCTGCATATTTGGCAATAAATGATGCACAAAAGTTAGTACAGGATACTGGTAATTTGCCCGTACCGTTACATTTGCGAAATGCTCCGACTAAATTAATGAAAGAATTAGGACACGGAAAAAACTATAAATATGCCCACGATTTTGAAGGAAATTTCACGGAACAGCAATTTTTACCAGATGAAATTAGGGGCAAAAAACTATTTGAACCACAAGCGAATCCACCCGAAGAGAAAATCAAACAAAAACTTAGGGAACAATGGGGTAATGAGTATGACTATTGATGCAATCTCTTTAAGAAATCTCTTAGTTATTTGTACTCATCTTGTCCTCACAAAAAGGTAGTTTCGTAACCATAAAATAAGTATTTGGTCAAAACACTGAATACTTTTGCCGAAAAACCTACAATTAACCCCATTTTTGCTTATTTTTGAAAAAATATTCTCCACTAATAATTTATTCCATATAAATTTATTCTGCTCCATTGAAATCCTATTGAGAACCAAAACACTTCAACAACAATAGATGAATAAACTTTACATTAGTCTGATTTTTATATTTTTTGCCCAAAAAACTTTCGCTCAAGATAAATATAGTGTTTCTCCTTTTGATGTAAAATCAACAACGGAAAAGATTAAAATTGATGGTATTTTAGATGAAAAAGTTTGGCAAGAAAAGGAAACCATTGGCAATTTTTGGCAATATTTTCCTTCTGATACCATGCTTGCCAAACAAAATACACGAGTCTATATCACATTCGACGATAAGAACATTTATGTGGCAGCCAGGTGTGCATCTATGGGCAAAAAATATGTAATTCCTTCCAATCGTCGGGATTATCGAGCAGGCGGTAGCGACAATATTTCCTTCATTTTTGATACTTTCAACGACAAAACAAATGCTTTTCTTTTCGGTATGAATCCGCTTGGTATAATGCGAGAAGGTGTTATTTCAAATGGTGGTCAGGATGTCACTTCTTTTAATTTTTTTTGGGATAATAAATGGCAAGGGGCATCTCAGATTTTAGATGATTCTTGGGTTTGTGAAATGTCAATTCCGTTCTCTACATTACGTTTCAAGGAAGGCACTACTCATTGGAATTTCATGTGCTATCGCTTTGATTCTCAGTCGAATGAACAATCTTCTTTTGTACGAATTCCCCAGAATCAGGTCATTTTCAATTTGGCTTTTATGGGCAGAATGGACTTTGATAAACCTCTCAAAAAATCTGGCTCTAATATCTCCATAATTCCTTATTTGGCAGGGAGTTCATTGCGTGATTTCGAGAAAAACAATCCCTCTTCTGGCGATAGAATCACTTATGGTGGTGATGCTAAAATTGGTATCACGACGGGGCTAAATTTAGACCTCACCATCAACCCAGATTTCTCTAATGTTGAAGCCGACCGACAGGTAACAAACCTCACTCGTTTTGATATTACTTACCCAGAACAAAGGCAATTTTTTCTTGAAAATTCAGATCTTTTTACCAATTTTGGTTCATCTGGTGTTTCTCCATTTTTCTCAAGACGAATTGGTATTGCCAGTGATTCGGCATCAGGTATAAATGTCCAAAATGCGATTAATTATGGGGCAAGAATTAGTGGAAAATTAGACGATAATTGGCGAGTTGGTTTAATGCGTGTACAGACTGCCGAAGATAGATTCAAGGGTATTTCGGCAACAGATTTTACCGTTGGGGCAATTCAACGAAAAGTATTAAGTCGTTCTAATATCAGCTTTATTTTTGTGGATAAATCTGTCCGCAATCCTGAGATTAACAAAAAGTTAGTTGCCTATAATCGTGTGGCTGGGTTGGAATACAACTTAGCGTCCGAAGACAATAAATGGTCTGGGAAATTTTTTTACCAACAATCCTTCTCCCCTGATAATCAAACAGATAAGTTTGCCAATGGATCAACATTAAGCTACTCTGACCTTCGTTATCAAATTACTTGGAAGCACGACTGGGTAGGAAAAGGCTACAATGCAGAAGTCGGTTTTGTTCCAAGAAATGACTATTGGCGGATAAATCCGTCTGTTTTATTGACGTATTATCCAAGAACAAAACTGTTAAATAAACATACTTTCGGAATTCTTCATGACCAATCAAATGTACCAGGTTATGGAATTACTGACCGCACAACAAGTCTAAATTGGGAATTTGCTTTTCAAAATACTTCGGGTCTTTTTTTAAATCTTCAGAACAACTATTCTTATTTATACAATTATGAGTTTAACCCACTGTTGAGTAAAAATGATAAAGCTACTCTTCCAGAAGGTTCAAAATATACTTACAATAATGTTGGATTGATTTATATTTCAGATCAAAGGAAAAAAATATTCTCCCAAACTTCCGCATTAATTGGAGATTATTATGATGGCAGTATTATTAACCTAAGCACATCAATATTATATCGTTATCAGCCTTATGGTGCTCTCTCGATGAATATGACCTACAACGACATTAAAAACAAAGCTGGCTTGCAAAATAAAATTTACTTAGTAGGTCCAAAATTTGATTTTACTTTTACAAAAAGTATTTTCTGGACAACATTTGTACAATACAATAGCCAATTTGATAATCTCAATATCAATTCTCGTTTTCAATGGCGGTTTGCCCCAGTGTCAGATTTCTTCTTGGTTTATACCGATAATTATAACACAGCCAACAACTTGAACTTAGCAAAAAATAGAGCAGTTTTTGCTAAGATTACTTATTGGTTTAATTTGTAGTTTTGATAGCTTTGAGCGATGAGCTTTGAGCAATGAGAAAATTAGTAATCCCACAGATTTTCAAAATCCAATGTCTCCATTTCTTTCTGAATTTACAGATTGGCTAAAAGCAGAAAGTTTCCAATTTTCTATTTCAGATGTTTTTAACCTCACCCCCGACCCCTCTCCTGCTGAGAGGGGGGCAATTCGTCCGAGGGTAGCTCCCCTCTCAGCAGGAGAGGGGTCGGGGGTGAGGTTGGGCGATATTGATTCATCTATTGCAAAGTCCATTTCGGATACTTATGTTACTATCGAAAATCAGAATTTAACATTTCACCTTATTCCATTAAATTTTTCTGAAATTGATGTAGCGACGAATAGCATTCGTCCACGCAATGACGACGGACGAATGCTATTCGTCGCTACACAAAAAAATCACCGCCTTATCCACCTGCATGAGGACGTTTGGCGAACACAACAAAACTTAGTAAAATCCAGAATACGTTCTTTGTTGGGGCGGTTTAAAAAAGTGAATGGAAGGCATTGTTTTGTTGAAAGAATCGATAAGAAAATATCATCTAATTTTCTGAATAACAATCACTTACAATATTCTGTTAAATCAAAATATCAATATGGCTTGTTCTTGAAAAGTCAGTATGCTGAAAAATTTCTTGGTATAGAACCTTCCCAAAATCCAGAAAATACACTTGTTGCAGTAGCGACTTTTAGCGGCGGAAGAGCCATGAAATTTGGCGAAAGAGCAGGACAACGTTCGTATGAGTTACTTCGATTTGCGTCTTTATCAGGTTATGTAGTTGTAGGTGGCTTAGACAAATTATTACAAGCGTTCATAAAAGAACACCAACCAGACGATATAATGACGTATGCAGATGCCGACTGGTCGGACGGGCGAAGTTATAAAGTCTTAGGTTTTGATGAAATTGGGGCAATTCCACCACAAGAATTTTGGATAAATCCTGTTACTTTTGAGCGAGTTTCTGGCGGAAATGTGGTAGAAAATAAGAATACTTTCCTCAAAACTTACAACACTGGCAGTATCAAGTTTATCAAATTTATTCCCAAAAATAATGTCGAATAATGCTCGTCTCATCACGATTCTTGGTCCAACGGCTTCTGGAAAAACAAAATTGGCGGTTGCATTGGCACATCAAATTGGTGGAGAAATTATTAGTGCAGATTCCCGACAAGTTTACCGTGGAATGGACATTGGTACAGGCAAAGATTTAGCAGAATATATTATTGATAATCAGACCATTAGCTACCATTTGATTGATATTATTGAGGCGGGAGAAAACTACCACATTCATCGTTTTCAAGAAGATTTTCAGCAAGTTTTTACTGAAATTAATACCCGAAATAAGCCCGCAATTTTGTGCGGTGGCTCTGGAATGTATCTGGATGCTGTCTTGAAAGGTTACCAATTTACAGGAATTCCGATTGATGAAAATCTGAGAGAAATTTTGATTGAAAAATCGTTTGAAGAGTTGTTAATTATTTTTCAAAATAATTCTTCAGTCTTTTCAGCATTGGCTGATACTTCCACAAAAAAACGATTAATAAGAGCTATTGAAATCAGTAATTTCTTACTTAAAAATCCTGAGTTTAATATTCCAACTTCAATAACTCCTGATTCCATTATTTTCGGACTAAATCCTGATGTTGAAACACGACGTGAGCGAATCACAAAACGGCTTCATGAAAGATTGCAAAATGGCATGATTGAAGAAGTTAAAACTCTGATAGACAAAGGAATACCAGCAGAAAAATTAATTTTTTATGGTTTAGAATATAAATTTATTACCCAATTTTTGCAGGGAGAAATAAATTTTGAAACCATGAAAGAACGTCTAAATGTAGCGATTCATCAATTTGCCAAAAGACAAATGACGTATTTCAGAAAAATGGAGCGTGACGGACTGAAAATCAATTGGTTAGACGTTAATCTACCGTTAAATAAGATTGTTGAAGAAATATTGGAAAAATGTTTGTAAAAACTAAATAAAATTATAGTTTTGGACTGAGATTTGTTATCTCAGTAACCACTGATGAATGAATTATGATCCTTCCGCCGAGGTGCAAACCTTTTTCATATTCCCTCAATCAGAACAATGAATTTTATCCTTAACTTTAAATAATTACCGCCATGATTATTGTTGCACTTTTCGCATTTGCGATGGTGGGTATCGGAGTATATCTAACCATTGCTGTCAGTTCGCCAGAGCCTAAGAGCTTTACCCCAAAACAATCTTCTTGATTTATTTTGGAAATTTAAGACCCTTCAATGTCGCAAGATGTTGAAGGTTTTTTTATGTTAAAACTTTATTTTTTTTGAACCTCTTTTCTATAAAAACACATATTTGGTACTATTTTGTTTAATAAATTAGATACTTTCAATTACTTTTAAACAAAAACATTAAACAAGGAAATTTTTAAAACATAATTTTCTGCATTTTGTTATATCTTAAAATAGAGGGTTTTAACCGTGCCATTTCCCCTCTCTGTTTATTCAAAAATTATGATTTTGACTCCTTTTGAGACCGCACTTTACGAAAAATTCCATGATTTTTTTAATAATCATGGCTTCTCGCTGATGGCTGACAAAAAACAGTTTCGTAAAATTACGCCCATGGGATTTCAGAATGTAATTTTTACGATAACCCAATACGAAAACGAAACTTGGTTAGAAGTAAATATTGGTTGTCGGCATAACCAAATTGAACAGATTGCTCAACAATTTCTCAATAATCATCGTGAATTTTGGGCAGACTCAAATACTTTAGTGATTTCTATCGGGAAATTCAACGACGCTAAATATTTTAGGTACAAAATTCATGACCAATCGGATTTGGATGACACTTGTGAAATTATTAAAGAATTTCTTCTGACCAGAGGAATGCCTTTCATGGAGGATTCTTATAACCTCAATTCGATTTACCATATTTTTAATGATACCCCAACCCAAACCTGTAAGTATGTTTACAACCAAATGAATCGTTGTTTCAAAGGAGCAATTGCTGCAAAATTGGTACACAGCACAAGGTTCTTAGATTTGGTTGATACTCATCGTAATATGCTTGTCAAGATTGGCGGTACTCCCGAAGAACTCCTTGCATACGAACGCCTCCTCAGTTTTCTGCTTTATCATTCTGTAAATTAAGTAAATTTCAAAGTACCATATACTTTTAATTTTACCACAAAGGTGCTGGAATTAAGTTACTTACTTAAAACTTAACAACTTCTTATGAATCTTCATTACGTTACTTATTCCGAAAAAGAATTGGAAGAAGTGAGAGCCATTTTTATTGAGTACTCCGAATTTTTGGAAGTAGATTTATGTTTTCAAAATTTTGAAAAAGAACTAAAAACACTGCATGAAGTCTATTCTTTACCAAATGGATGTATCATTTTGGCAAAAGATGCGTCTCAGAATGTAGTAGGTTGCATAGCTGTAAAACCTAATGAAGACGGTTTTTGTGAAATGAAACGTCTCTATGTCCGTGACTCTCATAAAGGGCAAAAAATAGGCAGAAAACTCGCCGAAGAATCTATCCGATTTGCCAAAGAAGCTGGTTACATTGGCATGAAACTTGACACCATACCTAAATTAAAAGAAGCAATCGGGCTGTATCGTTCATTGGGTTTTGTAGAAACGCTTCCTTATGTTTACAATCCACTCGAAGAAGTTCTCTATTTTGAAACAAAATTTTAAATCCGCCATCAACCATTACCAATCGTGAAAATACCACATTTTAAATCGATCTTGTTTGCTTTTATTTTACTGACGTGTTGTTCTTGGGGCTTTCTTGCCCATAAAACTATTCATCAGCTTGCCATTTATAGTTTGCCCAAAGGATTACAAGGATTCTTTTTTCAGAACATGGAATATTTGGTCTATAATTCTGTGCGTCCTGATGTTCGTAGAAAAGATGACCCCACCGAAGCTACCAAGCATTTTATTGATATTGATGCTAAATCATTAGGCGAAAATGCAGCAAACACAATGCCTTCTGATTGGACTGAAGCAGGAAAAAAATACTCGGTTGATACCCTCAGAAAATATGGCACAGTACCTTTCGAGATTATGTTTTTAAAGGAAAAACTCACTCGTGCTTTTCGTAATAATCTGAAAGACAGTGTCTTGTATTATGCTGCCGACTTAGGGCATTACGTTGCGGACGCTCATGTTCCCTTGCATACGACTGTTAATTACGACGGACAAATGTCTGGACAAACGGGTTTACATTCGCTTTGGGAGAGTACAGTTCCAGAAATGAATATTAGCCAATATAATCTTTACGGAAAAACAAAAGCAAAGTATTTAAAAAATCCATCTCAAAGAATTTGGGAAGTTATTCGTAGATCTCATCAAATGTTACCCTATGTTTTGGAGGCAGAAATCAGAGCGAGCGAAGGTTTTACTGAAGAGAGAAAATTCAAACGTTCAGAGCGTATGGGAGTAACTCGTAAGAATTTTTCGGGTGAATTCGCTAAAGTTTATGCCGAAAAATTAGGCGAAACTGTCAATACCAGAATCATAGAAAGTGTGCAATGTGTTGCTGATTTTTGGTTCACTTGTTGGGTTGATGCTGGCTGTCCAGATTTATCAGAACTTAATGATAATCAGAAGGTTGAATTAAAAAAACAACTTAACTCTTGGCAAGCCAACACCTTGATTAAAGACGGTTTATTGAGTGCTTCGCAAAAGAAAAGTAGTGAGTAATTGAGAAACCATTGATTTCAAAAAAGCCTGAAAGATTCATTTCTTTTCAGGCTTTTTTATGTCCAACTCGTACTACGGGAATCCCTTCCCGTCAATCTTCGTCCGATACACGGGAAAGGATTCCCGTGCTACGAAAACCAAACAAAGTTTTTCCAATTTTTTCTCGTATTTTTAGAAAATAATTCATCAAAAACTATTTAGACTTCCTGCGAAAGTGTTTTAAGTTGAAAAACGCTATCTTTTCGGCTACAAATTGAGTAAATTTTTCAACAATAGCGATGCTATTCTCTCAAAATGTACTTAATTTTCGCTCGAAAATCTAACATTTTTCAATCATAAAACACTTTCGCAGGAAGTCTATTATCTTCCACTCTTTCTCATGAAAAACCTGACTACCATTATTCTCATACTTTTTTCACAAATTGTATTTGGACAAAACCCCAAAGAAAAAGTACTCGTAACAGATATGACCAAAATCAAACAAATTGGTAATATCTCCATCGCACCAGACGGAAAACGTGCTATTTATGCCGTGAATGAAGCAGTCCCGAACGATGAAAATAAATTAGAATATGATTATAGAACGCACCTCTGGAGTACTGATTTTCAGACAGTTAGACAAATTACTCGTGGTTCAGAAAGCGTTTCGAGGGTCTCATGGTCGCCCGATTCTAAGCAGATTGTTTTTACTCGAAATGTAAAAAATAAATCTCAACTTTTCATCATGCCTTTAGACGGTGGCGAGGCTTTCCAATTAACTGATTTCAAGTACGGAGTTGCATCCCCAAACTGGTCGCCTGATGGTTCAAAAATTCTATTTTCAATCAGCGTGACCTTGTCTGAATTATTGAAAGATACCTTATTGAATCCTGCTAAAAAGTTGCCATCGTGGTCAATTGAAAAAGCGGGTTTCAAAACCAACGATTTTTTGAAAACTGACAAAAAAACTAAGGCAAATCCAGATGGAAATTTAGAAGAAATCAGGGCTTACCTCGACCGTGACGTTGAGGACAAAAAAGCAAAGGTTTTTACTCGCCAAAACTTACAGGGAGAAGCTACCACAGAACCAGAAATTCGTTTTAATATTCTCTTTACGATTGAACCAAAAGAAGGAGCAAAACCTGTACTAATTACCCGTCGATTTTGGTC
>JAAFJL010000157.1 GCA_013298865.1 Cytophagales bacterium
GCCCAAATTCTCCACCCATAAATAATAAGTTTGTACCAGGGTGTGTAAACATATATAGATACAAAAGCCTCAAATTGGCGAAACGCTGCCATTCGTCACCAGGCATTTTTTCGACTAAAGATTTTTTCCCATAAACAACTTCATCGTGTGAAAATGGCAACATGAAATTTTCAGAAAAGGCATAAACCGTAGAGAACGTAATTTGCTCTTGGTGCCATTTTCTGTACATAGGGTCTTTCTCGAAATACTTCAGAGTATCGTTCATCCAACCCATCATCCATTTTTGACCGAAGCCCAAACCACCAGTATAAATTGGTCTTGAAACACCCGTAAATGAAGTAGATTCTTCTGCAATCATCTGAATATCAGGGAAGTTAGCATAAATGTTCTCGTTCAATTCCTTGAACAACGAAATTGCATCTAAGTTATGATTACCTCCAAATTCATTAGGTTCCCATTCGCCATGATTTCTTGAATAATCCAAGAAAAGCATCGAAGCCACAGCATCAACTCTCAGACCATCAGCATGATAACGGTCAATCCAATACATGGCATTTGAAATCAAGAAACTACGAACTTCATTTCTACCATAATTAAAAATGTACGATTTCCAGTCAGGATGATAGCCTTTTCGCATATCAGGATGCTCAAAAAGATGCGTTCCGTCATAATCAAAAAGCCCGTGTGCATCTCCTGGAAAATGAGATGGAACCCAGTCTAAAATTACACCAATATCATTTTTATGGAATTCTTCGACCAAATACATGAAATCCTGTGGAGTACCAAATCTGGACGATGGAGCAAAATATCCAAGTACCTGATACCCCCAAGAAGGCTCGTAAGGGTGTTCCATCACGGGCATGAACTCGATATGGGTAAAGCACATTTCTTTTACGTAGTTGACCATATCGGTTGCCATTTCTACGTAAGTCAGCTTTTGGTCATCTGCTTTGCGTTTCCAAGAACCAATATGAACTTCGTAAACTGACATTGGTGCTTCAAGCGAATTTTTTGCATGACGACCAGCCATCCAATCTGTGTCTGTCCAAGAATACCAATTATCCCAAACGATTGACGCCGTCCGAGGAGGTGTTTCAAAATGATGAGCATACGGGTCAATTTTTTCTAAGAAACGACCATCTTGTGCTTCTATACAAAATTTGTATGCTTCGCCTTTTCCTACATGAGGAATAAATCCTTCCCAGATACCAGAAGAATCCCAGCGAACAAATAATTTATGAGAATCTTTATTCCAGTAATTAAAGTTTCCGATTACAGAAACCGTCTTGGCAGCAGGAGCCCAAACGGCAAAGTATGTCCCTGCAACTCCTTGTAAATCAGAGAGATGTGAGCCAAATTTTTCATAAAGTTTAAAGTGTTTTCCAGCCATGAAAAGATTCACATCGAATTCGGTGAAACGACTAAATGCTTCAACATTCTTCAATTGTGAAACTGATTCGGAATCAATTTCTTGAACGATTTCTTTTGCTTTTACGACTTTTTTCTTGGTTGGAGTTTGAATTTCTTCTGGTTGAGTCTTCGCTTTGGAGGTCTTCGCCATGATTTTTTGTTTGGTTAATGGAGGATTGATTATTTGTAAATATACATTTTTTGAATCGAAATTAGTTTGATTTATTTGAGTTTAGGAAATTTGTAAATATAAAAGTACCATGTACTTTCTTTTTTACCACAAAAGGCACAAATGAAACAAAGATTTACAATCAATGACTTTTATTTTATTTGTGGAGAGCCACCTTGTACCTTTTGTGTTAATGTTGATACCTTGCTTTTTGCAATTTTCCACAAGGAAAAACCCAAAAATCACAACCTTCTACCTACGACCTCATACCTAAAAATCACATTCTCAGTTTTTCAATTTCACGAATTACATTTACAATCCCTTTCAGTGGGATTTTTACCCAGTCGGGGCGATAACTAATTTCGTAACCTAATTCGTAAACAGCTTTTTCTAATAAGTAAATTAACATCAAAAAGTTGATTTCATTATTATTCTTGAACAATGGATGCGGATTCCCGAAAGTTTCCAAATACCTATCCATAAATGTCTGGTAAATCAATTTATACCAACGGTCTGCCGAAGTTTGAACTCTAACTTTGTCTAAATTTGCCGTGCTTGGGTCATTAAACATTTTAGCTGAAATGGCATAATGATAACTCCGAATCATTCCAGCAGCATCTTTTAGAGGCGAATGCTTGATTTTCCTATCCGAAATACTACTTTCTGGCTCGCCTTCAAAATCAATAATAATATAGTCTTTTGATGTTGCTAAAACCTGACCTAAATGATAATCTCCATGAATCCTGATTCTGAGAGAGTCCAAATCTTTATGCAGAATTTCTTCGATAAATTCATCAATCAATTCTTTAGACTCCATGAAGTCCCAAGTTAATTTTTGGGTAATTGGGTCTGTGATTTTTCCGTAATTATCAATGAGCAAATTATACCTTCTATCTAATAAATCATTGAGTCTTTTATAGAGAAATTGCCGATAATCCTCGTTGAATGGCTCTGTGACAAACATTTTTTCTGCTTCGGGGGCGTACAAAGCCAAGTGCATTTCGGCAGTACGTTGAGCCAAAAGCTCAATTTGTTCAAAAACATCTTCTTTGATAGCAAAGGTTTTTTCGACAAATGCACCTACAAAATCGTCCAACTGTTTTCCTGTTTTTTCCCACGAATCCGCTTGATTTTCTACCATGCGTTGCATCATCACGAGGGTAACGTCTGCAATTCCGTCTCGTTGCCAACACACACTACCTGCAAAGGCAGGAATGAACGCAAAATCTGAATTTTCGGTCAGAAACTCAATCATTTCTACTTCGGGATTGGTCTCTCTGAACAGTTTTCGGTAAAGTTTCAAGAAATATTTATCGCCAAAAGTCATCGCCGAATTGGACGAAGCTAAAGTCAGTGCTTTAGATGAAATCTCTCCGTTGATGTCTTCTCCAGATAAACCTTTCCCTCTTGTAAATTCTAAATTGCCTACATTTTGAGGAATATTTTCTGCATGAGCAATTTGCCTAAAAAGTGCCTGTTGGAAAGTTTCATCATAAATTGCATCAATGATTAGCCCTCGTTTTTCATTGATATACGCCAATGAAATTACACCTACTGGATTGATTTCCTGTGCATTAGCAGATTCTAAGAAAGAAATTGGCAGCAAATAGCTTTCGGTTTCATTATCACTATAAAGTACCTCGACAATCATTAAATAGGCAACAGAATTTTTAACAGGAACTTCTAAACCAATCTGAATACTAAATTTTTTCTGAGAACGAGCCTTCCCTGCAAACCAACGGCAAGCGTTCATGTATTGAGGCAAAATTTCAGTTTCAAAGGTTGCAATGAAAACCGCATCTTCTTGAATTTTAGACCAAATTAATGTTGAAGAAAGGGTTGTTGAGGAGATGTTACTCATAAAAATGGTATTTCGATTGATGTACAATAATAAGATAAAATTAAACTTTATTTGGAAGAGAAAAAAAGAGAACTTAAAGTTTATAAAAAAGTTTTTTCTGAACTCCCTGATTATCAGAAACATTCATAAAAATATAAAAATTTTATGCTCATGAGTTTTGCACTTTCCGAAAAAAGCTCTAATTTTGCACCACGAAAAAAACAAAAATACTTTAGTTTTCTTTCTATAACTCAATTGGTCAGTTCGTCTAGGGGTTAGGACACGTCCCTTTCACGGATGAAACACGGGTTCGATTCCCGTACCGACTACAAAAAGCCTCACAATCGTGAGGCTTTTTCGTTTTCAGATAGCTTCATAATTATCGCATATCAAAGGATTTCAGCCACTAACTAATTAATGACGTATATTGAAGGTTTTGTTGTGCAAAAACACTAAATTTCTCTAAAATCCAGCTAAAATCATTATGCCAAAAATCCTTGTTGTTGAAGATCATCAAATTCTTTTAGAGAGTATTAGTCTATTAATCAGTACAATAGACGACGTTGAGTTGGTTGGAAAAGCATCCAACGGACAGAAAGCTATGCAGATTATTGAGAAAGAAAGTCTTGATATTGTTATTTCTGATGTGAATATGCCCGTCATGAATGGGGTAGAATTGGTCTGGAAAGTGAAGCAAAATTATCCGCACATAAAAATGTTGATGTTGACGGTTTCTGAGGATGCACAAACCATAAAAGATGCTCTACAAGCTGGGGCGGATGGTTATATTTTTAAATCTGCGGAAAAAGAAGAATTAGAAGAAGCAATTCTGAGTTTGATGAATGGTAAAAAATACTTTAACGATAAAACAATCATGAGTTTAGCAAAGGCGGATAATGAAGTATTTATGCCTCAGAAAGAAGCCTTGAAGTCGATGTTAACGGAGCGAGAATTGCAGATTTTAAAATTAATTTCTCAGGAATTATCAGGAATTCAAATTGCAGAAAAATTATTTATTAGCCCAACAACCGTTGAGAGTCATCGGAAGAATTTATTTTCAAAAATTGGAGTAAATACAAGCGTTGGATTGGTGAAATACGCCCTAAAACATGGAATTTCTTAAAGTAATTGTTGAAGTTTGATTTGTTGTAATCGCTTTATCGCAACAATTCAACAACTCAAACTTCAACAAATAATTAAAATATCCCTAAAATCCATAGTGAAAACCCTTAAAATTAAGGATTGCCTTAGCTTTTTGTAATGAAGTAACTTTGTGGATGAAAAAAGTATTTTAACCGCAAGAATTTATAGTAGTCAAGTTGATGAACACAATGTTTTGATAATAGAATTAAATGGAATTATTCAGTTTCTTTAAGTCAAATAACAAGCCTTATAGGGAAAATATTAAGGTAAATCCTGCCTTTCAGAGAGAGCGAACTTTAAATAGTAATAATGACAAAATCTATTACAGCCCAGAAACAACTTTGTCAGATGTTTTAGGCTTTATTAAAGACAATTCAAAGCGACTCGGTATTCATCTCAATAACAGTGCAAGCGATGCTGAGATAGACAACTTCGAACAAAAAAAGTTTTTTTTGCCAGACGACTTCAAATTATTATACAAATTCTCAAATGGCTTTGAAACTGATGAAGATTTATTTAGACTTATACCACTTGATGAAGTTCTTAACAATAAGGACGATGACTATTTAATCAGTAACATATCTTTTCATTTTACAGAATATATGATATACTGTGATATGTGGTCAGTTGACATAAATGTAGGAAACAAAAACGATTATAGAATTTATAATAAAACTGACGATACAGTTTTTTTGACTAATTCCATTGCCGAATTCTTGCTAATTTTTGTAAAAAAGGGTGTATATGATGGACTTTATCAATGGAGAGAGGACATAAAAAATAAGGTTCAGTAAGTCAGAAGCAGATATTTTATTACTACTATTCAAACTTTCAAATTCATTTCAACATTTACCATAAACTCCACATATCATGAAAAAGACTTTATTTTCTCTATTTATCCTGCTGGCTGTCATTTTTACATTTGCTTGTAATAATAATGTAACTCCAGTTCCCACCCAAAAGGTTATTTTGTTGTATGGCAATTATTCTATGCTTAGTAACAATACCATCATTGAGTTTGCCGATGGAAATAATAAATTACAATTGCCTGTATCTTCATTATTAGATGGAAAAGCCCTTTTCGGGAATGCCGCAAATAACAAATACCAAGGCTCGTTGATGTTTAAGAATGAAGGGACTACATATTCCCAAATCAATGCTTTTTTGAAATCAGCTGGGGCAAGATATTCTGGGAATAAACTATCAGCTTCTGGCAATGCCTCTATTGTTCCGCCAATTGCTCCGCCGCCATGTGGAACGGGTGGAGGGTGCTTAGGAAGTTTACTTTTTCAGGTTTATACTTTAGAAGTTCCATCAGCAAGCGTTATCACGACAGAGGCTACTATTCAAGGATTTGCTCAGTAAAAATATTCAAAATCCCTCTCAGTTGATATTGAGAGGGATTTTTATGTCTATTTTCAGCCCTTTCCCAACTTCAGATTTATAGCTCAAACTTCCATTTAATGCTTCAATTCTTGTTTTCATATTGACCATTCCATTACCACTTACTTGGTTGGTGTCCCCACCAACTACTTGCAATCCTATTCCGTTATCTTTTACTTGTAGATTGAACAAATCATTTTCATGAAACATCGAAATTGTTGCCTGAGTCGCTTCTGAATGTTTAATGATATTATTGATTAATTCCAGCACCACACTATACGAATTCAGTTCAATTTCGAGTGGTAAACGTTGTTCCATTCCCTTTGATTGGAGTTGAAAAGAAATCTGTTTATTAAGGTTTATTTTATCTAATAATTGCTGAATTGTAATCAGAAGTCCATCTTTTTCCAAACCCGCAGGCATGATATTATGCGAAATATTCCTTACTTCGGTATAAGCCGTTTTTATCATTTCTCTGACATTCGTATAAATTTTTTGGTCATTTTCAGACAATGTTTTTCTACTAATGGCTTGCATACTCATATTTACCGCCGAAAGAATACTGCTTAGATTGTCGTGCAATTCTGCTGCAACTCGCTTACGTTCAATACTTTGTCCAGTATAAAGAGCCGTTTTAATTTCTTCATTTTTCTGAAAAACCTCCTCATTGGCAATGGCTAATTCCTGAGTTCTTTGTTTTACCCTAAATTCTAAATTCTGATTGGCATTTTCTAACTGTTCCTGAGCCAACATAATTTGGGTTTTCTGAGATTCAATCAATTGGTTTTTGAGGTTTAGTTTTCTATTATTCCAAAACAAAACGCCCGCTAAAAGAGCTGCTAAAACTCCTCCTAAAAGAAATAGATTCCGAGTTTGAGAAATTTGTTGTTTCTGCGTTTTTTCTTCTAATAATTCTATATTCTGCTTTTGTAACTGACTTTCTTTCAGTGTGTTGTCGTATTCAAATTGCAAAGAACGAATACGGCTTTGTGTAGATTCTGTTGAAAGACTGTCATTCAAAGCCATAAATTTTTCGTGATATTTCAAGGCTTCCGTATTATTTCCTTTTGCTTTAAAAGATTTGTAAAGTAATTTATAGGATGTGGGCAAGTAAGATTCTCCCCCATCTTTTCTGATAATTTTCTGAGCATCCAATATCAAAGGAATCGCTTTGTCATATTGTTTTTGACCAATCAAAACTTCGGCAATATCTATTTGTGTAGTGGCGAAATTAATACTATTTGGCTCATATTTTTTTTGTAGTTCATTGAATAAAATATAGGCTTTGTCATAATGTTTCATCTCAGATTCCACCTTTCCCAAAGAATTTAAACTTACAATCATGAAATCCTTATCATTTAGTTTGATGGCTAATTCTTGCATTTCTTGAAATGCACTTTTTGCTTTTTCAAATTCTTTTTGATTCAAATAAATCACACCCAGGTTACTAAGGCTTGCCAAAATCTCATTATTATCCTTCCTTTTTCTGGACAATGCCAAGGCTTCTTGTCCAAATTTGAAGGCTTTGGGATAATCCTCCAGATAAATATATGCCCCCGTCAGGAGGCGTTTGCTATTTAATATCTTTTTTTCATCATTACTTTTTACCGCCATACCCAATGCTTTATAATAGTTCTGAGCAGCCATAAAATGATTTCCCTCCAGACCATACAGATAACCAAAATAATTATAACAGTGAATGATATTAGTTTCAATGTGTCTTCTTTCGGCAATTTCCAAAAGTTGTTTTGTGTAAAACAAAGCCGAATCAGCATTGATAAATGTATAGTGGTACATTAACCGCTTGAATTTTTTGGAACTAAGCGTGTCTCTTTCGAGCGAAGGAGGCATTTTTTCGATGAGTCGTAAATCTGTTAATGTGCTATCAATCACCTCCCTTTGTCCGAATGAAGAGGTAGTTGCTATGAGGAGAAAAAGTAATAGTAGTTTTTTCATGAGATTCAAAAAGTTAATATTGAAGCTAAAACCTGCAACAATTTAACTTAGAGGTTTAGAGAATTAGAGTTAATATTTTGCCTTTTCTCTAATTCTCTAAACCTCTAAGTTTCACTTGGGCGAAATCTTAGTCTAATTTCGTTATATGTTATTTTTACCTGTTCCTAATCAATTAGCAATTAGCAAAAAATAGTAAAGTCAGGCAACTTCTTGACTGATAATTGTTCACAGATAACTATCAACTAATTTTTGGCATAGCTTTTGAAAGGCACAAAGTAGTAGTTAATTTTTTAATGCTCATAAAACTGCCTTTGTAAAATGAAGAAGCCGCCATTTCGTCATGTTACGAGTTTACTGATTTTATTGTTTCCGATGCTATCAGTTGCTCAGAACGCCCTAACGATTCCAGAAGATATGGAATTCGCAGGAATCAAAATTCATCTCAATGAAGACGCACAACGTATTGTAGATCAAGACGTTAAAGCTCTCAAATCCAATCGAAATTTCTTGAATGCCAAGCTGGAACGTATGTCGTTGTACTTGCCAATTATTGAACCCATTCTCGAAGCCGAAGGTATTCCGAATGATTTCAAATATTTAGCTGTGCAAGAAAGTTCTTTGCAACCAGATGCAGTTTCTAAGTCGAATGCCGTTGGTTTTTGGCAATTCAAACGTGACACCGCATTTGATTTTGGTCTTCGTGTGGACGAACAAATTGATGAACGCAAGAACATTCACGCTTCTACTCGTGCTGCTTGTTTGTACCTAAAACGCAACAATCAAGTATTAAATAATTGGATGGCTTCGCTCCTGTCTTACCGTTTAGGTTTAGGAAATATGAGCAAAGTTTTACCCAAAACTTGGTACCATACTTCTGAGGTTTCGGTGGATAAAACTACTGATTTTTATATTCTCAGAGCTTTGGCTCATAAATTGGCTCTCGAACAAGAATTTACAGATTATGAAGGTTCAAAATACACTTTTTTTGAATACGCTTACGGTTCAGGAAAAAGTGTGATGGATTTAGCTAAAGAACTGTTAGTCAGCGAAGAAGACATCAGAAAATATAATCGTTGGCTCTCTGTTTACACCATTCCAGAGGATAAGGATTATATGGTTATTGTACCTTTGACTAAGGAACAAATTGCCAATACTCAAGAAAAAGTCATGTCTTCTAATGGTAAAATTGATGTTTTTAAGGCTGATGTTGGTTTTCCGCTTTTACGAAAAATCACAGAGGGAAATACTGAAATTGATGATGCGGTATTTTTTGAAATTAATGGAAAAAAAGGCATTCAAGCACAAATTGGAGACGACATCGAAAGTCTTGCTGAACGTGCCAATATTACTCCTGCAAAATTGATGAAATACAATGATTTGAAGGATGACGCTGCCATGATTTTACCTACTGATGTTTACTATTTAGAGAAAAAAGATAAGGTTGCCCAAGTACCTTTTCATACTGTTATAGACGGGCAAACGCTTTGGCAGATTTCCCAAATGTATGGCGTAAAGTTAGAATGTTTATTGAAAAATAATCGCTTTGAACAAGCTCAAAGGTTACAAGTTGGGAGAGTGATGTGGTTGGCAAAAAAGCGTCCCGAAAGTACGCCAGTTGAAGTGATTCATGCTTTGGCAGAAACAAAAAATGGGGTTTCTGAAAGAAAAATGACCGAAGCAAAACCGACTTATTTACAAGAAAAAATAGCTTCAAAAAATCCAGAAAAAGTAAGTATCCAACAAACATCAACAAAAGTTATTGATATTACTTTTAGTGAAAATAGCACGATAGAAACTGCAAAAATTTCAGAAGAAGTAACTGATAATCAAAACATTAAACAAAATATTGTAAAAAATATCCAGAATCATATTCATCATATTTCTGCTGGTGAGACACTTTACAGTATTGCTCGAAAATACAGTATTTCAGTTTCAGAATTAGCTGCTTGGAATAAATTGACAAAGGACTCCAAGCTATTATTTGGTACCAAATTATTAATCAAAAATGGCACTTTACAAGAACCTATTTCTTTATCATCAACTTCTGCCCAACGCTAATTGCAAAGTTTTTGATATTGTTCCATTTTACTAAATCATCGACTGTCACACCATTAATTTGAGAAACTCTAAAAACTGTTTCACCTGCTTTTACAATGTGGAATCCAGTATTAGTTGATTCAGTTTTAGGCTGAACTGGAGTTGCCACACTACGATTTGAAGACGAATAATTGACAGGAGTTGATGGATTTTTTACTATCAACTCCTGTCCTATTTCTACGGTGTTGGCAGACAATTGATTCCATTTTTTTAAATCTTCTACCGTAACATTATAAATTTTTGAAACTCGGTACAATGTCTCTCCCGTAAGAACTGTGTGTTTCGGTGCGGTTGTATTTGTGTTTGAATACGTAGTTTTTGCGGGAACATTTTCAGAAGTTGTTACAATTTCACGAGTAACATTTCCACCCGAAACAACTGTTGTGGTTGTGGTAGTTGGCTGAGTAGCTGGATATTCTGTAATTGATAAAATTCTTTCTCCAGATGAAGTATTAGAAGCCGTATTACTTGTTGAAGCCACCGCATTTTTAGAAGCATTATTATAAACTAAAACTGTCTGCCCAATTTTCAATCCCATACTTGGGTCGAGATTATTAAGTGCAAAAATTTCATCTACACTCATATTAAATCGTCTCGCAAGGCTGTAATAGTTTTCTTTTGCCTCTAATTTATGACTATATGTAGGGCGACTTTTATCAATACTTGGAATTACCGTTGGGCGAACTACCACAGTTGCAGCTCCACTAACGTTTTCAGAAGAACTTCCATAAGTATTTGAACCTGTTGATTTTGAAGTAGTTACATCTTCTGGAACGGATACTCGCACAGTTACTTGATTATCTTGAACAGTTTCAGGGTGACTATTAGAAGGTTCTATAATCGTAATATCTGGTTTCTGTTCAGGCTTAGTTTTTGGTTTTGCAACAACTGGCTCTTCTGTAAATTCTGGAGTATATTGTTTTTCTGGTACATTCACATATTCAATACTTTGCTTTTCTGGACGGGTTGCCATCATCCACATCAAACGACCTTTCAGAAGGCGTTGAACTGAGGTAATCCGATTCTTTTCCATCAAATCCTCCATTCTAATACCGTACATCTGAGAAATTTTCCAGAGTGTCTCATAACCTTGCACGGTATGATATTGAACCATTGCACTCTTTTCTTTTCGCTTCAAATAATAAACCTCATTCGGAATAATTCTATCAGATTCTTCTAAATCATTGTATTTCAAGAATTTCTTGAGGCTAATATCTGCTCTTTCTGCAATACTTTCGGGCGTATCCCCCTCAATCGCTAAAATTCCTTTTTTTCCATTGATTTCATAAAAAATTGGTTCGCTTCTACTGGCAACAATTTCTGTAATTTTCTTCAAAACAGGAAAACCCAAATCTTCATTAATTGTCGCCTGAAAATCTGTAATTGGTTTTTCGGAAGAAGCGGTTTTCATTTGGTTCACTTTGTCACTACCCAAAATTGCACAAACTACATAGTCTTTGTCGTAGGGAACAGAAGTTGATTGCAACCAGACATTGTCTTTTCTAATATCATTCATCGAAACCCCCAATTCATCCGCAATTTCATTTAGGTTTTTTCCACGAGTTGTGTATTCGTACAAAGATTTATTAGAAGTTGGTTGAAAACGTTTGTATTCTCTTTCTAAAAAATGTTTGTACGCAATAAATCTAAGCACATACCAATCTGTCGATGAATTTACGGTTATCTCATTTTTATAAGCCCAGTCTATGCTTGTCATTCTACGAACTGCCCCCAAACCTAAACGGTATGCCAATAATGTGGAAACCCAGTTTTTCAGAATTTGCTGGTTTCTACTCATATAAATTGCTGCTCCACGGGTTGCACCAATAATATTCTTGCGTTCATCAACAACATTATCGACTCTGATACCAACTTCTTGTGCAGTTTCACGTTTGAACTGCCAATAACCTACGGCATTAGAAGTAGAAACCGCTTCAGGATTCAATCCACTTTCTTGAACACATAAATATTTAAAATCGTCGGGAATGCCTTCTTCTGCCAAAATACGTTCGACTGCGGGAAAATAGATTGCCATTTTCTCAAGAGTGGCATCTAAATATTTTCGATTACTACTCAAATTGTCAATTTCATTTTGAATAATAACCCGTGATTCACCCTCAAGTCTGACGTTGACAGTTCCAATAAAAATACTACGGGGAAGTTCTTGGGCTTCAAGACCAAAACTTAGAAATAGTAGGATATACAGTATTAGCGAGCTACGCTTTTTCATTTCAAGAAGGAATATAATGCTTATGGGTCGTTCAATTGGCGGCTTAAACAGGAACTAAGTTACCTTTTTTGTCTTAAAATCACAAATTAAGACACGGGTTTATTGCTACCAAGCAGTCAAAAACAATTACAATACCAGAAAATAAGATTCACCAATTTTGTAGTAATTTAGCATATCAATTAACTAAAAAACTTATCAATCTCATCATTCTCACTCTTTTCCAGAAATGATTTTAATAGAAAATACTGTCATCAGTGATGACATTGCAGAAAAATTCTTTGTTTGCGACCTCATCAAATGCAAAGGGGCTTGTTGTGTTGAAGGCGATTTGGGTGCTCCACTCGAAGAATCGGAACTCCCTTTGATGGACGAAGTTTATGAACAAGTGAAACCCTATCTTTCACCAGAAGGCATTAAAGTAATTGAAGAACAAGGCAAATATGTAAAAGATTGGGAAGGTGATTTCTCAACGCCAGTCATTGAAGGCAGAGAATGTGCTTTTGCGATTTATGACCAAAAAGGAATTTTGAAATGTGGAATCGAACAAGCCTATTTTGATGGAAAAATTTCTTTCAGAAAACCAATTTCATGTCACCTCTATCCTATCAGAATTACAAAATATGATGATTATGATGCCCTGAATTACGACCGTTGGCATATTTGTTCAGATGCTTGTTCGCATGGGGAAGCTCTTGGAGTGGAAATTTACAAGTTTTTAAAAGAACCACTCAT
>JAAFJL010000158.1 GCA_013298865.1 Cytophagales bacterium
CCCCTTTTTTATACAACCTCAAGTAGGACTTTAGCATCTTGCCAAAATTGGTAGCTTCAATTAAAACTCAGCAACTGCTTACTATAGTTACTCAAACTTCAAATGTTTGACGGATTCTCCTGAACTTGCTAATTCTACCAAAGCATCAATGCCAATTTGAAGATGTTTTTCTACATAGTTTACCGTTACTTTTTTGTCACTTTCTTCTGTCTTAACGCCGTCTGGAGTCATAGGATTATCAGAAACTAAAAGCAATGCTCCGTGTGGAATTTTATTGGCAAACCCAACTGTGAAAATTGTGGCAGTTTCCATGTCAATTGCCATTGCACGGATGTCTGTCAGGTATTTTTTGAATTCTTCATCATGTTCCCAAACTCTACGATTTGTTGTATAAACCAAGCCAGTCCAGTAATCTAATTCATGTTTTTTAATCATAGAAGATACCGAACGTTGCAAACGAAATGAAGGCAAAGCAGGTACTTCTTTGGGCATATATTCGTCGGACGTACCTTCTGCACGCACAGCAGCAATGGGTAAAATCAAATCTCCAAGCATCGAATTTTTCTTTAATCCCCCACATTTTCCCAGAAATAAAACTGCTTTTGATTCAATCGCTGAAAGTAAATCCATCACTGTCGCCGCCATTGGCGAACCCATTCCAAAATTAATAATGGTAATATTATTGGCAGTTGCAGATTGCATGGGTCTATCCGTACCGTGGATTGGTACATCAAATTTCTCTGCAAACATTTTTACATAATTACTAAAATTGGTCAACAAAATATATTGTCCAAAATCCTCTAAAGCCACACCTGTATATCTTGGAAGCCAATTTTCTACTATTTCTTGTTTTGTTTTCATGTATTGTGTTTAAAATGTGTTTTGTTTTGAAATACTGTATAATTTTGAAATACCCGAATAAATATTCTCCCGTTGGGGGTTAGGGGCTTTCATGGAATTACTTAATCTTCCCTCTTTCGACCACAAATTAAAAAAAATCAATGACAAACTATGTATTTGGGACATTATCAGAAAAAAATATATTGTTTTAACTCCCGAAGAATGGGTTCGTCAACATTTTATTCATCTCTTGATAAATGAATATTTGTACCCGAAAAGTTTGATAAAAATTGAAAGTGGTTTGAATTACAACGAACGCCAAAAGCGGACAGATATTCAGGTATTTGATAGGAATGGAGAATTATTTATGATAATTGAGTGTAAAGCTGCCTACATTCCACTTAGCCAAGCAGTTTTTTATCAAGCAGCAACGTATAATCAAGTTTTGAAAGCTAAGTACCTGACCATCACCAATGGGATGACCTATCAATGTTGCAGGACTAATTGGGAAACAATGACCATAGATTTTATGGAGGATTTACCCAAATTTGACAATGAAATTTGATAATTCCGTACCTTTGCAATATCATTTACTCATAAATTCTCATCATGAAACTCAAAATCACATTATCACTATTATTACTTATCTTATCGCAAATTTTCTCTTATGCACAAAAGAAGAAGAAAGCCATTTTTCCTGCTCAACCTAAATTAGTTGTAGGTATTGTCGTTGACCAAATGCGATATGATTTTTTATACCGATACTACAACAAATATTCTGAAGGTGGTTTCAAAAGATTAATGAACCAAGGTTTTAATTGTAGAAACAACCATTATGATTATGCACCAACAGTTACTGCGGCTGGTCATGCTGCGGTTTTTACGGGTTCTGTGCCTGCCATTGACGGAATAATTGGCAATGAATGGTACGACAGAAAAATCGGAAGAACCATGTATTGTGTAGAAGATACAACAGTAAATATGGCTGGTGGAACTTCAAAAGCGGGCAAAATGTCTCCCAAAAATTTGTTAGTTTCTACCATAACCGACCAATTGAAATTAGCTACCAATCAACAAGCCAAAGTAATTGGAATTGCACAGAAAGACCGTGGGGCGATTCTACCAGCAGGGCATTCTGCTAATGCTGCTTATTGGTTCGATTCTAAAGATGGTTCTTGGATAACCTCTACTTTTTATATGAAAGAAACGCCAACTTGGGTGCAGGAATTTAATAATTTAAAACTTCCCCAAAAATATATTGCTGAAGGCTGGAAAACTCTTTTGCCTATTGACCAATACACAGAAAGTACTGGCGATAACCAGCCTTTTGAGAATAAATTAACTGGCGAAGACAAACCTGTTTTCCCACATGAAATCATCGGAAAATCGGGAACTGGACCTTTGGAAGTATTTAGAGTTACTCCGTTTGGAAATACCGTTACGAAAGATTTTGCACTGGCGACCCTTCAAAATGAAAAAATGGGTAAAAGTACGACCACAGATTTTTTAACTGTAAGTTTTTCTTCTACGGATTATGTTGGTCACTCTTTTGGTCCAAATTCAATCGAAACAGAAGACACTTATTTGCGTTTGGACAGAGATATTGAAGAAATCTTAAACTATTTGGATACAAATGTGGGCAAAGATAACGTCTTGGTTTTCTTGACAGCTGACCACGGTATTGCTGATATTCCTGCCTATCAGCAATCACTAAAAATGCCTGCTGGAGTCTTTGAAAAAAATACTGCCATTGATCAAGTAAAAGCCAATTTGAAAACTGCTTTTGGCGAAGGTGATTATATTTTAGCCGAAGATAACTACCAATTATATTTGAATCATTCAACTTTAGATTCAAAGAAAATCACAGTAAATCAAGTATATGAAGTTGTGAGGAAAACTTTATTAAAAAGAGACGATGTTGCAGATGTTGTAAATCTTCATGATTTAGGAAATTCTTCTTTACCAGATTATCAAATTGGATTTGTAAAAAATGGATACAATCCTCGTAGAAGTGGAGACATAATGCTGGTTTTGAATCCACAATGGTTTATTGGTTATAAAACAGGAACAACTCACGGAGTTACATATAGATACGACACACACGTTCCGTTACTTTTTTATGGTTGGAAAGTAAACGTTGGCGAAAGCACTCAAAGAACTAATATTTCAGATATTTCTCCAACAGTTGCAGATTTTCTAAACATTCTTGAACCCAATGGCAGTATTGGAAATGTGATTCAAGGAGTAAAACAATAATACCGTTTAATAAAAACAAGGCTGGATTCACTAAATAGAAAAAGTTTAAAATAAAACTATTCCAATATTTTGCCTTATTTTTGTAGCAAAATCTATAATAATTTTTAGTTGAAAAATAATAAGTTTATGAAAATAGCCGTAGTCGGGACAGGGTATGTGGGTTTAGTAACGGGTACTTGCTTTGCAGAAACGGGCAACCAAGTAATCTGTGTTGATATTGACGCAAAGAAAGTCGAGAAAATGAAGAATGGGAAAATACCCATTTATGAACCAGGTTTAGAAGAATTATTCCTCCGTAATTCAAATGAAGGAAGATTGAAATTTACCACATCACTTTCAGAAGGAATTAAAGAAGCTCAGGTGATATTTCTTGCATTGCCAACACCTCCTGGAGCAGATGGTTCAGCAGATTTGAAGTATATCTTGAAAGTAGCCAATGATTTAGGTCCACTTTTAGAAAATTATGCAGTCGTAATTGACAAAAGTACCGTTCCAGTAGGCACAGCCGAGAAAGTTCATGCAGCAATTGCCAAAAATGCAAAAGTAGAATTTGATGTAGTTTCAAATCCAGAATTTTTGCGTGAAGGTGTTGCCGTAGAAGATTTCATGAAACCTGACCGTGTGGTAATTGGTACAAAGTCAGAGAAAGCTAAGGCAGTCATGACTAAGTTATATGCCCCATTGGTTCGTCAAGGAAATCCAGTGATTTTCATGGATGAGCGTTCGGCAGAAATGACTAAATATGCTGCTAATGCGTTTTTGGCTACAAAAATTACTTTTATGAACGAAATCGCTAACCTTTGCGAGAAGGTAGGGGCAAACGTTGATGACATTAGAAGAGGAATCGGGACGGATTCAAGAATAGGTAAAAGATTCCTTTTTGCAGGTATCGGTTATGGAGGAAGTTGTTTTCCGAAAGACGTTCAGGCATTAGAGAAAACTTCAAAAGAAAACAACTATGATTTCAAGATTTTACAAGCCGTAATGGATGTAAATGAGAACCAAAAGACAAGATTAATCCCGATGATTAATGAGTATTTTGGTGGAGATTTGAAAGGGAAAACTTTTGCGATGTGGGGCTTGGCTTTTAAACCATATACAGACGATATTCGTGAAGCACCAGCATTGTATAATATTGATGCGTTATTAGAAGCAGGAGCAACTATCAAGGCGTATGACCCAGAAGCCATGCCAAATGTGCAAGAATTGGTAGGAGATAAAATTACTTTTACATCTGGTCCTTACGAAGCACTGAAAGATGCAGATGCATTGTTAATCATGACAGAATGGCCTCAATTCCGTACTCCAGAGTTTGAAGTAATGAATGTTTTACTAAAAAACAAGGTCATTTTCGACGGACGTAATTTGTATGAACTTCCAGAAATTGCCGAGAAAGGATATACATATTATTCGATTGGGAGGGCTACAGTTAACAGTAATCAGTGAACAGATAGCAGTTAACAGTAATCAGTTAACAAATTAAGTATTCGTTAAAAAATAGTTTATAATATTTGCACTCAGAAAGTATTTTCTAATTATTTGATAATCAGTGATTTATATTCGTTTTATGAACTTAGCAACTTAATAACTTAAAATTTAATAACTATTTAACCCGTATGTAATACTTCCACAATAATAATTCAATATGGTTTCGGATAACAATCTTTACCAAAAAGCATTTAGTTTTTCTATTCGTATCGTTAAGGCATACCAGTATCTTACAGGTGAAGGAAAAAAGGAATACATATTATCAAAGCAATTATTAAGAAGTGGAACATCAATAGGTGCAAATATTGCTGAAGCCAATGGTGCTATATCAGAAGCAGATTTTTCATGTAAAATTTCAATTTCATACAAAGAAAGTTTAGAAACGAAATACTGGTTATCTCTTCTTAAAGAAACGGGATACTTGGACGATAAAATGTTTGAAAGTATCCACAAAGATGCCGATGAATTAAGTAAAATAATGTTTACAATTTTAAAATCAACTAAAAGAGTAAAAACAGTTATCAGTGACCAGTAAATAGTTGTCAGTAATTAGGAAATATGATTCAATTCTCAGGTTATTATCTAACTATAAATTGATTGTTGTTTACTTCTAATTGCTAACTGTTTACTGATTACTGCTAACTGCTAACTGATATTATGAAAAAAGTATTAATTACAGGTGGAGCTGGTTTTTTAGGTTCTCACCTTTGCGATAGATTTATCAAAGAAGGATTCCACGTAATTGCGATGGATAACTTGATTACTGGTGACCTAAAAAATATTGAGCATTTATTCAAATTGCCCAATTTTGAATTTTATCATCATGATGTCTCAAAGTTCATCCATGTGCCTGGCGAATTGGATTATATCTTGCATTTTGCCTCACCAGCTTCTCCAATAGACTATTTAAAGATTCCCATTCAGACTTTAAAAGTAGGCTCTTTAGGAATTCATAATTGTTTAGGATTGGCTCGTGTTAAAAACGCAAGAGTTCTAATTGCCTCAACATCAGAGGTTTATGGTGACCCAACGGTGCATCCACAACCAGAAGAATATTGGGGGAATGTAAATCCAGTCGGTCCTCGTGGGGTTTATGACGAAGCAAAACGTTTCCAAGAAGCCATGACGATGGCATATCATACCTATCATGGTTTAGAAACTCGTATCGTAAGAATTTTCAATACTTATGGTCCACGTATGCGACTAAATGACGGTCGTGTATTGCCAGCATTTATTGGACAAGCCTTGCGTGGAGAAGATTTAACAATGTTTGGTGATGGCTCACAAACACGTGCATTTTGTTATGTGGACGACTTAGTGGAAGGAATTTACCGTTTGTTACTTTCTGATTATGCACAGCCTGTAAATATTGGAAATCCAGATGAGATTACGATAAAAGAATTTGGCGAAGAAATTATCAAATTGACAGGTACAAATCAGCAATTAATTTCGTTGCCATTACCAACTGACGACCCAAAACAACGCAAACCAGACATTACTAAAGCAAAAGCATTATTAGGTTGGAGTCCGAAAGTTGCCAGAGCAGAAGGTTTGAAAATTACATACGAATATTTCAAATCTTTGCCAAAAGAAGAGTTATTCAAAATGGCAAACCATAGAGATTTTGAAAAGAAGAATTAACAACAAAAAAGGCAACGAATCTCGTTGCCTTTTTTGTTACTAAAATATTCGACTAAAGTCCCTTACCCGTTGCTGCCCAATAAATCCCTCCGTATATATGATCTAAGAAAGTTTGGTCAGAATATGTTGCTGGAATATGCCCTAATGCTGTGTAAAAAGCCCGCCCACCGTCGTAGTTATGGTACCATGAAATTGGGTGCATTGTTCCCATGCCTTTCCCTTCATTTTCACCCCATTTCGCATAGGGATTATACGATTTTTCATCTACGGAAACTAAGATTTTCAAATCATCAGCTTTCTTTGCACCGAATTCATACCATTCATCTGTCCACAATAATTTCTTCGGAAAACGTTCCATACCAGGGAAATTAGCATCTTCTACTTTCAAATAAGCAGTTTGTTGCTGAGGATGAATTTTGAACATCATCCCAACCATTTTTGTGTACCATGCCCAATCATATTCTGTATCCGAAGCTGAGTGAATGCCAACATACCCTTTTCCTGATTTAATGAATTTCTCAAAAGAGGCTTGCTGGGCATCATTTAAGACATCACCTGTTGTATTCAAAAAGATAACGGCATCATATTTTTTCAATCCTTCGTCTGTAAAAACTAAGGGAGCATTTTCTTGCCAATCGACCGTGAAAGCGTTACGGTCAGCCAATTTTCTGATGGCTGTCACACCTTCGAGGATAGATTCATGGTGCCAACCTGCGGTTTTGGTGAACAACAAAACTTTGAATTGTTGAGCATAGGAAGCACTTGAAAAAATTAATACTGCGATTATCAGTGTAATTTTTAGGGATATTTTTTTCATTTTGAAAAGGCTATTTAAAATTGATAATTTGTTATTGTTAATTGTTAATTGCCTTCCCGAATTTATCAATTTCCCAGCAAATCATAAAGGAAACCGTACAAATCCAAAGTCCACAGGCTTCACGGGCAAGTTCTTGATTGACGGTTTTCATAGAGAAACCACCACCCTCCGAGAAAAAACCTTCCCAAGATGACATCTCATTCCAAGAGTTTAGTCCACCAGCAAAAGAGAGAACAATCAGAACCAAAAGCATCTCAGGATTTGCCTTGCCTTGATACGTCCTAAACGTAGTATAAGCAGCAATCAAATAAATGGGAATCCAGAGCATAGGGTCAGGGTCATTGTATTGCCAGCCTGCAAAAAGGATAAAAACGAGCGTAAAAATAAGGGCGATGTATTTCATTAGTTTTGGGATTATTTTTCTGTAAATATAGTAAAAAACTATCTACTGAAAAGTATTCTACGGACAAACCCATTTTACGGAATCTTTAAATTGAAACTTTGCATTGTACAAAACTCGGACAATAAAGCCTTCGTTTTTAAGTTAATATTTTGTAAATTTGCTTTCAATTTTTTCCTAACCGCATTGATTATCAAAACATTAATGCCTTACTGTAAGAATATAATGAAATTATCTGCCGCAAAAAAACTTTGCTTTTTCTTGGGACTAACAGCCTCCACAGCGTTAGCACAAACAGAAGGTAAAGTCGCTTCAGGCTCTAATCAGACTGACACAACCATTACTACGATTCAAACTCAACCTGCTCCGATTTTTGTTGAGCAAACTTGGTTGATTGACCCTGCAATTGTTCAGCCGAGATTACAGAATCTACAAAAAGAAATTCAGATGACCTACAATCCAATGGTTCATCAGTTTGTAGAATATTTCGCTTATCGTAAGCCTTCTTTCACGAAAACGATGCTTGAAAGAAAGGATATTTACTTCCCGATTTATGAAAAATACCTCAAGAAATACGGTCTTCCCGATGAACTAAAATACCTTTCTTTGATTGAATCTGGACTGAATCCAAAAGTACTTTCTCGTGCAGGTGCAGGTGGTTTGTGGCAATTTATGCCAAGGACCGCTCGTCTGGATTTTGGCATGAGAATAGACGAATACGTTGACGAACGCTTTGACCCCGAAAAATCAACGGAATCAGCTTGTAGATATTTAAAGCAATTGTATAATATTTTCGGAGATTGGCAGATGGTTTTGGCATCATACAATACTGGTCCTGGTAATGTAAAAAGAGCCATTCGTAAATGTGGAGGAGGACAAACTTTTTGGGAAATATATAATTGTCTGCCTCGTGAAACTCGTGGATATGTTCCTCAGTACATCGGAATGATTTATATGATGAATTTCCATGCAGACCATGAGATTTTTCCAGAAGCAAGTGAAGTTGCCATAGCCCATGATACGATTCATGTGAATTCATTTTTGGATTTGGATAAATTAGCCACCATGTCGAATATGAATTTAGAAGATATTCAAAAATTAAATCCACATATTCTTACAGGTATTTTGCCAGGTTTTACAAGGAATTTTATCTTGCGGTTACCAAAAAGCGAAATGGCGTATTTCAGAACCAATCGCCCGATGATTATGGATTCTGCTACAAAATTGCCATCTGTAATTATCGAAAATCTACAGCCTGGAGCGGAAGTCATTGTTACTCAGAATGGTACAGTTACAACCAATCAACCAGCGGAGTCAACAAATACAGTTTCTTATGAACAAGAAACCCAACCAGCGGTTGCTGCCGCAGTTGTTGAAGATGATATTGAAGACATTGTAATCAACAAAAAACCCAAGAAACAATATTATACTGTTCGCAAAAAAGACAATCTTACTGACATTGCCGACAAATTTGATGTTGAACTATATGATTTGAAAGTTTGGAATAAATTACACCGTTCAACAATCATTCCTGGGCAAAAGTTAGTAATTTACAAAGAGGCAGCCATTACGAGTTCGGTAAAATACGCTCGCTCGAATCATAAAGAAAAAGAAGCTGTTAAAAAAGGGAAAGTTCGTTTTCATAAAGTACAAGATGGAGATACATTATGGAATATCTCGATGCGTTACGGAGGAATTTCAATAGATAAATTAAAGAAACTCAACAAAATGAGAAGTAGTACAGTAAAATCAGGTATGAAAATTAGAGTTTCTTAGAAAGTTAATAATCTTATTTTAAAATCCGCATAGCCTTTGGGTTATGCGGATTTTTAGTTTATTTTGATAAAAAAACAAGAAAAATATGATAGCATATATTGACGGTAAATTGACTTATAAAGACCACGCTTTTGTAATTATTGATGTAAATGGAGTTGGTTACGAAATCAAAATTTCTCTCCAAACATATTCTGCATTAAGTGATGGAAACGAACGTTGTAAACTTTATACTTACCTAAGCATTCGTGAAGACGCACACACTTTGTACGGTTTCAAGGAACGAGATGAAAAATCCCTTTTCTTAGATTTAATCAGCGTTTCTGGCATCGGAGCAAACACCGCATTAGTCATGTTGTCGTCCATGTCTTCGGGCGAAATCAGAGAGGCTTTGATTTCAGAAGACGCACGTACTATCCAGAGTATCAAAGGGATAGGAGCAAAAACGGCACAACGAGCAATTATTGAATTGAAAGATAAACTTAGAAAAGAGCAAATGATAGGAGGGGCTTCACCAACAATTTTCCCTGTGAAAAACTCACAAGTCCGCAACGAAGCATTGGCAGCATTGGTAACATTGGGAATCCCGAAAAACGTTGCAGAAAAGAGCATAGAAACAATCCTGAAAAAAGAAGGTGAAGATGTAACTGTGGAACAATTAATTCGTCTGGCGTTGAGATAGAAAAGACGGATTGAATACTTAAAATTCCATTTTTTCGTTATTAATATTGCACCGAGTTTTGAGAACCCATGCTACTTACCGTTTGGTGGCATGGGTTATTTTTTGTCCTTAGCTTTCGTATCTTTGTAATATGAAATCAATTATATTAAAATCTGGCAAAGACGCTCCTCTGAGGCGTTTTCATCCTTGGGTTTTCTCTGGGGCAATCGCTAAAATTATTGGCAAACCCACTGATGGTGAGGTAGTTGAAGTATTAGACAGCAAACAAGAATACCTTGCAACTGGTCATTATTACGAAGGAAGTATTACCGTAAAAATCTTTTCTTTTGGGAAAATTACGAACGAATCTGACTTTTGGTTCAACAAAATCAATGAGGCATACCAAGTTCGTCAATACATCAATTTGCAAGATACCAATTGTTACAGACTCATTCATGGCGAGGGCGATAGCTGTCCTGGACTAATCATTGATTTTTATAATGGTGTGGCAGTTTTTCAAGCTCATAGCATAGGTATGCACATGGAACGCCAGCATATTGTGGAGGCATTGAAGAAAGTTTATGGTAAAAATCTCTTGGCAATTTTTGATAAAAGTCACGAAACTTTACCCACAAATTATGCGGCTACGATGCAAAATGAATATCTTTTTGGAGAAGTAACAGTTCCGCATGAAGTGTTGGAGAATGGAAATAAGTTTTTGATTGACTGGCAAACTGGACAAAAAACTGGTTTCTTTCTCGACCAAAGAGACAACCGTGCTTTATTGGCAAAATATTCAAAAGACAGAAAAGTACTAAACGCTTTTTGTTATTCGGGTGGTTTCTCAATTTATGCTTTACGGGCAGGTGCAGACTTGGTTCATTCGGTAGATGTGTCTTCAAAAGCCATTGATTTAGTGAATAAAAATGTGCAAGCCAATGGTTTTGAGGGACTTACGCACGAGGCTTATGCAGAGGATGTCATGAAAAGTCTAAAAGAAAATGACCAATTATACGACCTCATTGTGCTTGACCCACCAGCTTTTGCCAAAAGTATGGATGCTCGCCACCGTGCGGTACAAGGCTATAAAAGATTAAATATGGAAGGTTTTAAGCGATTGGGAAAAGGAGGAATTATGTTTACTTTCTCATGTTCGCAGGTGGTTGACAGACAGCTTTTTTATAATACGGTAGTTTCTGCGGCATTAGAAGCAGGGCGACAAGTACGGGTACTACATCATTTGACCCAACCAGCAGACCATCCCGTAAATTTCTTTCACCCAGAAGGTAGTTATTTGAAAGGTTTGGTTTTGTATGTGGAGTAGGGGGAGTTTTTGGTAATTATGTAATCACGCTCACCCCGATTTGCAATCGGGGTGGTCTGGTTTTGCGACTCTGTCTGGTCGCAGGTTTATCCTACGTACCTACAATTTAGGAGGGCGTCCGCCCGATGCTGAACTTGGATTTTATGTCTTTTAAGTCAAAAATAATACGCTCCCTTCTACTACCTTCAAGCGAGACGCTCTCTATGATTTTAGGTCGTAGGAACGCTTCGCTAAACCTACGACCAGTACGAGACCGTGGTGAGGGGTTAAATTTCCACAGACCAAGGTTACAGAAATCCAAGCCTTAGAGCCGAAGATTTTTCAAGTTCTATGTCTTCTTCTACAATTGTTTTCCAAATACGCCAATAATGGTTCATGGTGAATGAGTTTTCATCTATATCGTCAAATTTACTTTTTGTTAATTCAAACAAAAATTCATATTTTTCGAAATACTGTTTTGTTAATTGTGAACTTGATTTTTGTGTATATCTTTCTTTGCACATAGGATTGTACACTTCATAGAAAAGGTGGTATATTAAAGTTGCCAACATTCCTTGTTTTAATGTGTAACTAAATAAAACCTCACTACTATCAAAAAAAAGTTTATGTCTATCAATATTCAAGTCAAAGTAAATGCAGTTATCACTCAAAAAGCTATCTCTTGCCAAAATGATTTTTGACTCACTTAATTCCAAACTATCCACAACTAAGTAATCATTTACAAGTCGAGAAGGAAGTCCAATTTGTGTTAATAAAAAAATATCAGCGTCAGACAATCCCACAAAATCATTGGGAATTGAAAAACACTTCCTTTCATCAAAGAAAGTCGCATATGTTTCTAAAGTTATACTGCTATTTAAGTCTATCATTGCTATTTTAAAAGTTTTTCTAACTCTTGCATTCTTAAATTGTTCTGAGCTTTTCTAAAAGCTGTAACTTATCCCATGGTCTGTGGCACACAGAACATTTCATGCGTAAGCCATTCCGTTCTGTGTGCCACAGACCGTGGTGGGGGTTAATTTGTGCTTTGCAATGTTCCTTGTTCTGAATTCAAAATCGTTAACCTGACGGCTATGGTTTGCCACAAACAAAGGGTGGGTGGGTTTTCCAATTCCTACTACCTCACCGTCACATAAGAATTCTTTACCCATCTTCCCGTTCCGATTCTGAAAAAAGTGTCTTTTTCTTCAAAAATTGTTACGGGTGTGCCTAATTTTAATTTTTCTAAATTTGTAAAATTTGTTCCTGCACCAGCACGGACGTTTACACCCTCAAAATTAATAATTCCTTTGCGTTGGGGGGCATCAAATTTCAAATAATCTGCATTCACAAACCCTCCAGTATTGAGTTTGAACCAAACTCCTGTTTGTGCTACTAAAGTTACCTTTGTTCCCGTTTTTATTTTGCTCAAAACCGCAAAAGTTGTCCCAGGTCCACTGCGTACATTTAAGTCAATCGGAGAATTTGTTGTTGCCACCATCGGGAAAGTATTTTGTGGTGTTTGGGGGGTGTCATTAGTTTTGAAATGTACTTGCAAATGGCTCAAAACATGGTCGATGTGATTTCCCCAAGTCATTTGTTCATTGGAATTACTGGCAGGAACTCCCGCAAAAAGTAAGCCCACCGCTTTGTTTTCTTCAT
>JAAFJL010000159.1 GCA_013298865.1 Cytophagales bacterium
CTCCTGGACCAGCACCAATTAAAGTTAATCTTGGAATATTCATATTATAAGTTCTTTTACTCTGTTTTTTACTAAATGGAAATACTTAGTATTTATTTCGACACAAATTTGATGTAAAAATGTTAAAAACCAAAATTTAAGTTAATTTTTTAACCAATTATTTAAAATTAATTGTAAAATATCATTTTTTAAGTTTAAATTTGAACTGTAAATATTGAAATTTATGATAAAATACTAAAAACAGGTTATTGTTTTAATGCAAATATTGAATTGTTAAATTTTATCTTGAAATAGTGATAAATGCTTAGTTTTCTTAGGTCACAGAGTCTCGCAGAGTTTTTCACAGAGTTTCACAGAGTATTATTTCTACTCACGATACTCCATAGAAAACTTCTTTATAAACGATAAAAAAACTTTGTGGCACTCTGTGAAAACTTAGCGAAACTCTGTGTCCAAAAAATTTAAAAAAATGAAAAAAATCGTCGTCGTGGGGAACGGAATGGTTGGTCACAAGTTTTGCGAAAAACTTGTCAATAAGGATGTTTCCAAGCAATGTGAAATTATCGTATTTGGTGAGGAAATTCGTCCTGCCTACGACCGTGTACATCTTTCAGAATATTTTGCAGGAAAAACTGCCGAAGATTTGACAATGGCTCCTGCCGAATGGTACGCTGAAAATGGTATTCGTCTAATTCTATCCGACCCCGTGGTCGATATTGACCGTGAGGCAAAAACCGTTCGCTCGCATCATGGTTTGGTCGAAAGCTATGACTATTTGATAATGGCTACGGGTTCGGGGGCTTTTGTGCCGCCCATTCCTGGGGTTGAGAAAGATGGCGTTTTTGTGTATCGTACCATCGAAGATTTAGATTTGATGCAATCTCACGCACGAAAGGCAAGCAAAGGAGCGGTGATTGGTGGAGGATTATTAGGTCTGGAAGCCGCCAAGGCACTTTTAGACTTAGGTTTGAAAGAAGTTCATGTAGTAGAATTTGCTCCAAGATTGATGCCAAGACAAATTGATGATGCTGGTTCGAGAGTGTTGCAAGCCAAATTGGAAACGCTTGGTTTACAGATACATCTAAATAAAAATACCCAAGAAATTGTTGGTAATGGCGTAATTGAGGCAATGCAATTTGCGGATGGTTCTCGTTTGGACGTAGATATGCTCGTGATTTCGGCAGGTATCAAACCCCGTGACGAAGTGGCAAAAGTGGCAGGTTTGGAAGTAGGAACTCGTGGCGGAATTGTAGTAAATGATGCCTTGCAAACTTCTGACCCAAACATTTTTGCGATTGGCGAATGTGCTTTGGCTCATCAGATGATTTACGGTTTGGTTGCCCCAGGTTATGAAATGGCGGAGGTTGTGGCGAAGCAATTAACCTCACCCCCAGCCCCTCTCCTTCTGAGAGGGGAGCATTCGGACGATAAAACTCCCCTCTCAGAAGGAGAGGGGTCGGGGGTGAGGTTATTTTCACCCTTCGATATGTCCACCAAACTAAAACTTATCGGTGTGGATGTAGCAAGTTTTGGTGATGCGTTTATCCAAGAGCCTAATGCTCAGACGATTGTGTTTGAAAATTCGGCAAAAGGGGTTTATAAAAGAATCAATATTTCAAATGATGGTAAGTATCTATTAGGCGGAATTTTGGTAGGAGATGCCGAGCAATACAATATGCTTTTGCAAAATACCAAGAACAAAACTATCCTCCCACCCGACCCAGAAGATTTAATGTTGGGTTCTCGTGGAGGCTCAGAAAGTGGAGCTTCGGGAGTGATGGCATTGCCAGATGAAGCCCTGATTTGTTCGTGCGAAGCCGTTACAAAAGGAGCAATTTGTCATGAAATCGTTGAGAATAAGGTAATTACACTTGATGGTATCAAAAAATGCACAAAGGCAGGAACAGGTTGCGGCGGTTGTGTGCCAATGGTGAAGGATTTAATCAATGAAACCATGAAATCGCAGGGTGTTTTTGTAAGAAATGTTATCTGCGAACACTTCAATTATACCCGTCAGGAATTATTTGATTTAGTAAAAATTAAAGGTTTCAGAACTTACGACGAAGTATTGGACAACCTCGGACACGGAGACGGTTGTGAGTTATGCAAACCGCCCGTAGCGTCCATTTTAGCCAGTTTATGGAACGAAATGATTTTGGAAAAAGGCAATGCCACAGTCCAAGATTCCAATGACCGTTTCTTAGCAAATATTCAAAAAAATGGTACTTATTCAGTCGTTCCAAGGATTCCAGGGGGAGAAATCACCCCCGAAAAATTGATTGTGATTGGACAAGTTGCCTTAAAATATAACCTCTACACAAAAATCACGGGTGGGCAACGGATAGATTTGTTCGGAGCCCACGTAGGTGATTTGCCCGAGATTTGGGAGGAATTAGTAAACGCTGGTTTCGAGTCGGGTCATGCGTACGGAAAATCTTTGAGAACCGTAAAATCCTGCGTAGGTTCAACGTGGTGCAGATTTGGGGTACAAGATGCCGTCAGTTTTGCCATCGAAGTTGAAGAGCGTTATCGTGGTTTGCGTTCGCCGCATAAATTGAAATCGGCGGTTTCGGGTTGTACTCGTGAGTGTGCAGAGGCTCAATCAAAAGACTTTGGCATCATCGCCACTGAAAAAGGTTGGAACTTGTACGTATGCGGCAACGGAGGCGTGAAACCTCGCCACGCTGAATTATTGGCAACGGATATAGATTCTGCAACTTGTTTAAAGTACATCGACCGTTTCTTGATGTTTTATATCAAAACAGCAGAACCATTGACTCGTACCGCACCGTGGTTAGATAAAATGGAAGGCGGAATTAATTATTTGAAATCCGTAGTAGTTGATGACGTTCTGGGCATGGGCGAAACTTGGGATGCAGAAATGCAATTATTGGTAGAAGCCTACAAATGCGAATGGAAAGAAGTAGTGGATAATCCAGAATTACGCAAACGTTTTACGCACTTCGTAAATGCTCCCAAAGTTAAAGACCCAAATGTGAAATTTGAGCCAATGCGGGAGATGGTGAAGGCGGGAGAGTGGAAGTAATTTTCGAGTTGTGGGTTAGTGATTTGAGAGTTAGTGAGTGTTGGAGATAGATTAAATCACAACTCACTAACTCACAAATCACAACTCACCCAATCACAAATAAAAAAATGCAAACAATAACATGGCACTTAGCGTGCAGTACAGATGATATTCCTGCCAATGGTGGGGCTTGTGCCTTGATTGAAGGCGAACAAATTGCGATTTTTAATTTTGAACGTCGTGGTGAATGGTATGCTACGCAAAACCTTTGTCCACACCGTCAGCAAATGGCACTTTCGAGAGGAATGATTGGCTCGACAGGGGCTGAGGCAGAACCAAAAGTTGCATGTCCATTTCATAAAAAGACATTTTCATTGAAATCAGGCGAGTGTATGAGTGGGGACGATTATGTGATTAAGACGTATCCTGTGAAGGTGGAGAGTGGACAAATTTTCATTGGATTTGAGTTGTAGCACTCGTACCACGGGAATAAAAAAATAGATTTATATGCTTGATAATCAAATATTTAAACGACTAACACGGCTCTACGTCATGGCTCTCTTGGCGGTGGCATTGTTGTCTTTGGTTGGGCAGATATTGATTCAAGTTTTCCTAAATTCTCTATTAGACGACTCCCATGTGGTGAACATTGCAGGGCGACAAAGGATGCTGAGTCAGCGACTTTCAAAGACCGCCGTTTTGCTATGTTTACCACAAGTTTTCCAAGCCGATGCTGAACATTATTCCCAAGATATTAAAGAAATTATTACGCTTTGGGAATCCAGTCACGAAGGTTTGAAGAACAAAAATTTGAAGACTGATGGACGAAATTACACAGTCAGGAATAGTGAAAAAATAGACAGTATGTTTCGACAAATTGACCCTATTTTTCAGGTAATTTTATCCAATGCTAAAACAATAGAAATAACCATTAATAAACCCGTCAAAAATCAACAGGAAGTTCTACACAATGCTCGTAATCAAATACTTACAAACGAGAGAGCATTTTTAAAAATGATGAATAATATCGTTTTTCAGTACGATTTAGAGTCCAGAGAACGAGTAGATACCACCAAAAAGATAGAACTATTTTTATTCATTCTTTTGTTCAGTATTTTGATTTTAGAAGGTGCGTTTATCTTCCGACCCATTGCCAATAATATTCGTTTTGTAATTAAACGATTGACAGATTCAGAAAGTAATCTTCGTAAAACAAATGATGAATTAGTAAAAATCCAAGAAGCATTAGTTCAGGCAACTGAGGAGAAATACAAACTCCAATTAGCCGAAGAAAAAATACGAGCAGCATCGCTGATGGAAGGGCAGGAGGGAGAAAGAAAACGTTTAGCTGCTGATCTTCACGACGGTATCGGACAGATGCTTACAGGTTTGCGTTTGCACAGCGAAAAAGTCAAAAGTTTTGATTTTATAAACACAAAACAAGCAAAATCGTTTGATGAATTACAGAGTTTGATTCAAGAAACAATTGAAGCGACACGAACGGTTTCGTTCAATCTTGCACCATCGGTTTTGAGTGATTTTGGGGTTGTGCCAGCGATCAGAATTTTGACGGAGCAGGTCTTGAAATTGACAGAAATAAAGATTGATTTTCAGTCAGAAAAAATAAATCGTTTACCAGAAGGTATTGAAACCAGCCTTTATCGTATCACACAGGAGGCAATTCATAATGCGGTAAAATATTCAAAAGCTACACTAATAAAAATACAATTATCTGATAATGAGAGCTTTGTAAAATTATTAATTTCAGATAATGGCGAAGGATTTGACCTTAAATCAGTTAAAAAAACGATAGGAGGGAGCGGCTTGAAAAATATGCAAGCACGAGCAGAATTACTGAATGGTTCATTCAAAATTCAATCAAAAATAGGCAAAGGAACAACAATTAAAGTTGAAATACCGAAGTAGCTTTTCAGCAATGAGTTTTGAGCAATGAGCATTGGCTTAAAAATAAGATATAAATATTCATCAAATAAGTAACGGTTCATTGCTCAAAGAAAAACTATAAATTCAATAACTGTTGTGAATTATGAGTAGTCGATGTTTAACAAAACTCATTGCTCAAAGCTCACAACTTAAAGCTAAAAAATATGACTCCAATTACCATTTTATTAGCAGATGACCACGATGTTGTTAGAAGAGGCATGAAAATGCTTTTGGAAGACGAAGAAAGTGTAAAAGTAATCGGTGAAGCCTCAGACGGTTTAGATGCCATCGAAAAGGTTAAGGTTTTGATGCCAAATGTTGTGATTTTGGACTTGACCATGCCCAAAATGTCTGGAATTGAAGCTGCAAAGGTTATTTCCGCAGAATATCCAAACGTCAAAATCCTGATTTTTTCGATGCACCATAACCGAGAATACATCGTAAGTTCAGTAGAAAATGGAGCAAATGGTTATCTCTTGAAAGATACCAGCAAAGAAGAATTGATGAGAGCTATTAAAGTGGTTTCAGAAGGAAGAAAATACTTTCCACCCGAAATTTCGGAAGTAATTATTGATGATTTATTAGCAAAAACTTCTGGAAATCAAGAAGAAACTCGACCTATTTTTGAAAAAATTACGCCCAAAGAAAAACAAATTTTGGGTATGATTGTCCAAGGATATAATAGCAGAGAAATGGCTGAAAAACTATTCCTCAGCATTCGTACAGTGGATAATCACCGTGCTAATATGATGAAGAAAGTGAAGGCAAAAAACACGGCTGATTTGGTTAAAATGGCAATTGGCTGATTATGGGAATAAGGACTTAAAAAACCATAACTCTCTATTTTTCAGATACTTGTAATTTGTAGCCCACTCCGTGCAGGGTTACTATTTGCACGCTTGTGTCGTCCTGCAATATTTTCCTTATCCGAGAAACAAATACATCAAGGCTTCTTCCAACGATAATTCCTTCGTCTTCCCAAACGGATTTTAGAATAACGTCCCGTTCTAATAATTGATTGATATTGCTAACAAAAAGTTTCAATAATTTGGCTTCTCGGTAGGTCAATTTATGGTCAATATTTCCAGAAGATAGGATTTGATTAGAGAAATCCAGACTGGAATTTCCAAAACTGATTTTATCGGATTGTTGAGTTTCAGAATCAACTTGTGGTTCAATTGTTTGCTTTGAGCTTTTTCGATTCCAATATATAAAACCACCTAAAAATCCGACCCAAAGAGGAATTAACCAGAACGATTTTGAGAAGGATTGGGTAGGTTTTTTAGTAAAACTTACTCGTAAATCATAACAGTCAATGTCCTGTTTTCGCCCAGTGCAAGGAACGTCTTGACCGTTCATGAAATCAAAAGAATTATAGCCCAATTCAAGTTCAGTGTTTTCACAATTCAATACAGAAACATCGTATTCACGCTCTATTTGATGTATTTTGAAGGATTCTGCCAATAAATGGGGGAGTAAATCGTAGTTAAAATTCTTGCTGATACGTACGATAAATGTAGATTCATCAATGTTCTCTACTGGCTGAATTTTTGAAGTAGAATCTCCCGATGATTTGAGCAAATGGTGAACCGTACGGCGAATAGCAAGGTTAGCTTTTTCTGAAAAATGATTTTTTGAATTTCCCCCAAAACCAATCAGCCTATCGAATGATAACATCGAAAGGCTGAGGAACAAAATAATAAATATCCACTTTGATTTTGTCATAAAAGTTTAACAACCCTCTTTAGGATTGAGAAAATTTAATATTAGATAATTCAAAAATTCCTTCTTCAACGAAATCACTCTTTTTGCCAAATGATATTTTTTATCGGTAGGTTCAATAATCAATTCATCTCCCAAAATGGCAAATCGCAAAATCCGAGAAATCTCAATTTCAGATTGTTCTTTTTCACCTACTGCGTTGTCTATTTTTAGGATTTTATTATTTCTTTTTAGATAAATTTTAAAAGAAATTTTCTTGGTTTCTTTAGAATTAGGATTACCCAAAACCATTGTTAGAACCCCATTTGAAGAAGGCGAAAAATGTTCTGAAACCATCGGTTTTCCATTGATTAACAATGGATTAGCAAAAAAATTGGTTTCTAAAGTTTGACCATAGCTCACGGAAAATAGCATCATAAAAACGATACTGATGATGATTTTTCTCATATAATTATTGGATTAAAATTGTATTGTGGGGCAAAGCGAATTCATCACTCATAGTAAGTATAATAATGAAGTCACCTTTTTTGCATTTTGCTAAAATCTTCTCAATTTCTACCTTTTCAGTCTTCTCTTTTGACACTAACATTAGCGTCCCTGTATTTTTGTCCCTGATAGCTACTTGGAATAAAATAGGGGTAATAGCCTTATTTTCTTTGGAAGATAATTCAACCGTACTGACAGTCAAATCTCCTTTGGCTTCAACCGAAACAGCACATTTTCCTTCTGTCGTGTATTCATCAACAAGCATTTTATTATTTAAGAATATTGCTGAACAATTGCTGAAACTATTTTGCCCCGAACTTAAATGTGCGAAAAAACACAGGACTAATATTAAGGTAATTCGATTTGTTTTTTTCATGATTTAAAATTGTTTGAACAAATGTATAGTCAATGCTATGAAATCTCGAATTATGCTTGTAAAACGATGTAAATGAAATGTAAAAGATTCAATAGCCTCAAAATTACCTAACTATTCTTTCAACAATTTCTCAATTAGGCTTTCAAATTGAGAAACCCATTCGGTGTAATAATGCCCTGTGCCTGGACCAGAAAAACCCGTATGTGCCTCTCTGATTTTGCCTTGTTTATCTATGACGAGCATCGTCGGGAAGCCCACAACTTTATTCAACATTGGCAAACTTTCCGAGGCACTTTCAGCATTGTTTACCCCTGCTTGCAAGAGTGTATATTCGATACCAAATCGTTTTCTGATAAGGTTCATCTTTGTCCTAAAAAAAGCAGAATCTAATTTTATTTCATAAGCTAATCCAATGATTTCCAGACCTTTGTCTTTAGTTTTTTTGTAAAAAGGAGCAAGATATCTACTTTCGTCCATGCAGTTCGGACACCAAGAACCAAGTATTTGTACCACAACCACTTTTCCCTTAAAAGCCTCATCAGACAAAGATATTTTTTGTCCGTTTTCATTCGGAAATGTAAAATTTAACTTGTCGAAATCCTCTTTCAAATACGTAAGTTTTTTCACATCAGGTAATTCTGCTTTCTCATTCCTGACGGCTTCCATACCCTTGCTACCACGCACACCTGTATGGAATATTCCAGTCATTTTCTGCCCTTCGATTTTCGCTCGAAGCATAAATGAATGTGAACCATCGAAGGTTGAAAGAAACAGACTATCACCCACTATATTACCATCCATAAAGCGATAATCTCCCGTGGTCGTCAGGAACGTACCAGTCACTGCATTACCTTTTTGCTTGAATTCTCCGACAGAAATACTGACTTTTTTAGTTGTAAAATTAGTAAAGTTAACAGCCCATTTTCCTTGCACATTTGCAGAGAAGGGAGTTTTGTTATTCACAAACCGAAAATTATAACCAAGTGTAGCATTGAAGGGAGACTGAATAAATGACTTTCTGCCCTTATTTTTTCGGTAAAAACCAGTCAGAGATTTATCGGTCATTTTAACCACCAATTCAGCATCAAAAAGTGAGATAGGAATAATAAGAGAATCTCCAGAAACCGAAGCATCGTCTGTCTGAAAGCGTTCTGAAGCATTGAGAATATAAACCTGAAAATTATTATTACTTTTTTTCTGAATTTCTAAACCAAAAGGCAAAGTAGCCCCATCAAGTTGAATTGTAGCCCGCCAACGAGTAGTCTGGGCATTGAGTTGACCTGCAAAAAGCAGTAGAGATATAAATAAGAGTTTTTTCATGAAAATGCGTTTCTAAACCCTATCAAAGTTAGTGGAAAATATGATGAAAAATAGATGTGTTTTATGAAAGGTTTTGGGGGTGTGGATTCAGGAAACATCTCAAAACCTCTTCAGCCTCCAAAATTATTGCTCGCTGAATGTTGGTTTTTTAGGGACATTCAGCGAGGGATAGGTAGGGGGTTTTGGTTAGCTTTATAAAAAATTTTCGCAGGAAGTCTATTAAAATAGCTTCTAAAGCTAACAATCTCAATTTTTAGGTCGTTTCACTCTAATTGGGTCGGCGGGTTGTTTTTTCAGTTGGATTGATTGTGTTTTTAGTAAATCCAGAGCTACTTCAACAGCTTTTTCTAATTGCGGGTCGTGCCCTTCTTTTACTGATTTGGCATCTTGTTCAACCAAAATATCTGGGGCAATTCCTATGTTTTCGATGTCCCATTCACCTTCATTATTGAAAAACCCTCCTCTTGGTGCTGTTATTGAACCTCCATCAATTAAACGTGGCACATCCCAAATCCCAACTAAACCACCCCAAGTTTTTGTGCCTACCAAAGGTCCTATTTTTCTTTTCTTAAACATATAAGGTAGCATATCTCCGCCTGAGCCAGCTGTTTCATTAATTAACATCACTTTTGGACCCCAAATACCTGCATTGGGAGCTGTGAAAGGCTGTTTGTCGTTTACAGGATTATTGAAATATCCCATGAAATCTCTGGATAATAAGTCCACAATATAGTCGGCAATGGAACCACCACCATTAAATCGTTCGTCAATGATTGCTCCTTTTTTGTTCTTTTGGGCGAAATAATACCGATTGAAATTGGTATATCCTCCTTGTGCAGTATTTGGCAACCACACATACGCTAATTGTCCATTCGAGAGTTTATCTACCATCCTGCGATTGCCCTCAATCCAATCATATTGTCGGAGTTGAATTTCACTTCTTACGGGAATAACTACAACGTCTTTTGCACTATCCAACGTTGACAAACTGTTGACCGTAATTGAAGTTTGTTTATCAGCAGTTTGGTCAAAAAGTGAGTACAAATTCATGGAAGCATCCAAGGCAATTCCATTCACGGCTAATAAATAATCACCCACTTTTACTTTCAATCCTGGCTGACTCAAAGGGGCTTTGACAGTTGGATTCCAACTTTCACCGTTGTAAATTTTTTTGATTCGGTATTTGTTGTTTTCGACGGCAAAGTCTGCCCCCAACAAACCCACAGGCACTCTATTAATTTCTGGAAAATCACCTCCATTGACAAAAGAATGCCCGATTGAAGTTTCTCCACCCAAAATATCCAAAACATAATTCAAATCCGAACGGTGTTTTACGTGGTCAATCCATGGGGAGTATGCTTTATACGCCCAATCCAAATCCAATCCGTGGACATTTTTTACATAAAAATAATCTCTTTGATATCTCCACGCTTCTCTGAAAATCTGTTTCCATTCTGCCATTGGGTCAATTTTTACTTGAACACCGCTTGTATTAACGGTTTCTTCGGCAGGATTTGGTTTTCCACCAGCATCTGAAATCACGATTTGTGAATTTGAAGTAAGATAAACCAACTTACTTTTATCGGCTGATATATCAAAAAATGCAACATCATCTGCAATGCTTTCCACCTTCTTTTTCTCTAAGGTATAACGACCGAGAGACGTAGTGTTGGACTCTGATTTTTGTTCAGAATAGAAAATAACGCCCTCTTTCCCAGTTTTTAAGGATACATAACTTTTCTCAGGAATTGGCAAAGCAACCATTCTATTTTGAATATCGTCAAAGTCAATTTTAACGGGCTTCACCTTATCTTTTTCATGTTTTACGTCTGCCTCTTTTTCATTTTTTTTCGCTTCAATTTTAGCGGTAGCCTCTTTTTTATCAGTTTTAATACTCTCTTCATCACTTTCAGGAGCTAAGGGCGAAACGGTATCTTTCGATAAAACTGCTATGTAAATTGCCCTTGTGATGTTATGTTCGTAAGAAGACATATCCAACCAACCCACGTTCATTCCGTAGTTGGTACTCGACATGAAGTAGATGTATTTTCCACTCGCATCCCAAGCTGGATTGTTGCAATCAGACATTCCGTCTGTGATTTGGAACGATTTTCCTTGCTCCATCGAATACACAAAAATAGCACCATATTCAGTGGTTAATCTTTTGGTATAACAAATCCATTTTGAATCAGGAGCCCATTCTGGATAAATAAGTCTTTGAGGCGGAACGAAGCCCTCATTATCTATTTTTTTGACATTTCCAGAACTAATTTCAACCACCCACAAGGTTCTATCTGCATCGGCAAAACTCAAATACTTGGAATCGGGTGACCATACAGGCGTGTAATAAAACGTAGGATTATTGAGTTTGATTTTCTTTTTATCTTTCCCCATTTGGTCAGCAATAACCAACTGATACTCACCGCCTTCATCCGAAAACCAACTAATAGATTTCCCATCGGGCGACCATGCGGCATCTCTATCCGCTACGCCTACGCTATTGCTCAGATTACGTGAATCACCCTTTTTGGCGGGTAATGTCAATATTTCACCACGAGAAGAAACTACTACTCTTTTACCCGTTGGCGACAATGAAATGGCATCAATTTTCTTATCAATTTTCACCCAATGCGGTCTTGTCCAAGGGAATTCTCCATTGACCGTTATGGATAATTTTTCGGGTTTATCAGCCCCTGCCTTGAGTTTGTATAAATATCCTCCATTTTCAAAAATAAGAGTTCCATTGCTTCCTTCAAGGCTTTTACAATCAAATTCTTTGAAAAACGTAATCTGTTTTACCTGTTTGGTCTGCGTATCATACACCCAAATATTCATGCCCAAATCACGGTCAGAAAGGAAATAAATTTGGTTTCCCATCCAAACGGGATTAATGTCTCGACTGTTTTCCCAAGGCATTTTTTCAACCGCAAATGTCTGTAAATCAATGATGTGAAGAGGAGAATTTTGTCCACCTCGATAATTCCTAAATTCAGATTCCCACGGGAAAATTTCCTCATACACAAAGCGTTTGTTATCAGGTGAAAGCTTCCCATCCACCACTCTCGGGATTGAAAATTGTGTGGGCATTCCACCTTTTGTTGAAATTGTCCATAGCTGGTCAGGTTGAGGTTTTGGCACTCGCACTCGACCAGAGGTAAAAAGGACATTTAAGCCGTCGGAAGTCCAGCCTCTCACCAAATCTGCCGAAGGATGCCAAGTAAGCCTTTGGGGTTCTCCACCTTCAATGGGAACGGTGAAAACATCCGTATTCCCATCGTATTGACCAGAGAAAGCCAGCGTTTTTCCATCAGGAGAAAAGTGTGGGTCAGATTCTACACCAGCGTAGGTTGTGATACGTTTTACCTGCGAACCATCTTGATTGGCAAGCCAAATATCCCCTCCATACACGAAGGCGATGTGCGTAGAACTTATGGCAGGATTTCTAAGTAAGCGTGTGTCTTGGGCTTTGATTTGTTTGCTAAAAAATAAAAGAAGTGTACAAATTATTGAAAATTTGTTTACCATGAGATGTTTCATTTTAATAAGTATTTAGGGTACTATTTTTTTCAAAATTTATGGATAAATATTTAAAGAACAACATTCTAAAATTTCAAATTATACTTGATTCAATCTCACTGAAAAGAGAGTCTATCAAAACACAAAATCACCATGGAAAGGATTCTGAGATACTTCTAAGAATACCTTTCAAATTTATCCCAATTTGGCTTTCGTTTTTCGAGGAATGAATCTCTGCCTTCTTGTGCTTCTTCGGTCATGTAACCGAGGCGAGTGGCTTCTCCTGCAAAAAGTTGTTGTCCTACCAGACCATCATCAACCATATT
>JAAFJL010000016.1 GCA_013298865.1 Cytophagales bacterium
AGAAGAAAAGAAAGAATGCTAAAATATTCACTCATTCTATCAATCACTCAATAATTCTATCCCTTATAAAACACCCATTTAGAAATTTCTTTCCAAGAAGGTTTTTTGCCTGTCATCAAAATTCCAATTCTGTAAATTCGGCTTGCTAACCATGTTGTGAACAAAAATCCAAGAATCAGTAATACCATTGAAAGTATCAATTGCCATGTAGGAACGCCAAAAGGTAGCCGCATCATCATGTTGATTGGGGAAGAAAACGGCACAATTGAAGCCCAAAATGCCAATGAACTGTCTGGGTCTTTGATTACAGCTTGTGCCAACATAAAGGAAACGATTATTGGTAAGGTAATGGGCAATGAAAATTGTTGAGCTTCCTGAATGGTTTCGACCGACGAACCTACGGCTGCATACAATGAACTGTACAATAAATATCCGCCCAAGTAGAAAAAGAAGAAACAAAAAATCAATTTCGGGATAGACATTGACTCAGTGATTTTGTCTAATTGCTCCATCGGATTCTCTGCTTTCACCTGATTTTCAATGAGTTTCACCTGTTCTTTACTCATGCCAACGGTCACTTGTTTTTGAATTTTAGCTTGCGTTTTCGAGGCTACAATGCCTCCTGCAACGCCCGTAAGAATTCCAAAAAGTAGCATCCACAAGATAAATTGGGTTAAACTAACCAAGCCAATACCAACAATTTTACCAATCATTAACTGAATTGGTTTCACAGAAGAAATCATTACTTCTATAATACGACTACTTTTTTCTTCAATTACGCCACTCATTACTTGGCTTCCGCTGATGATAATTGTGAAGTATAATAGAAAACCAATCAGTCCTCCAACAATGGTCGCTGCCCCTGTGCTACTACTTTTTTCTTTGCCTGTATTGTCATTTAAACTATACGTATTTGCCGAAACATTGACTTTATTGTCGTCAATAATTTTAACATCAATGCCTAATTTTTTCAGTTTCAGGTTACGCACTTCTCCTTGAACAATGTTTTCTACATTACTTTTCAAACCTGCATTGACCGTTTTCTCGGCAAACATCATCAGACCTTCTGGTTTTTCTACAATATTTTTGGGTATAAAAACTAAGGCATCAAAATCACTGTCTTTGAATTTCACTTTAGCTTCTTCCAAAGGTTTTTTGTCAAAAACGTAGTTATTCGATTTATCTTCTGAAAATTTGTTCGTGAACAAACCACTTTCATCCAAAACCTGTACTTTTTTGATTTCGTCTGAACTAATAAAAGCATATATCGCAATTCCGTAAACGGCAACAAATAATAAGGGAACTAAGAATGTAGCAATTAAAAAAGACTTTTTCTTGACTCTTGAGAGGTATTCTCGCTGTATAATTAATAAAGTTTTGTTCATTTTATTTGAGCTTTTAGTGTTGAGCAACAAGTTTTAGATTCTGTTAATTTTCCAACAATTCATTCGCACTTTCGCCTACAACTTTCAAGAAAATATCATTAAAAGTTGGGATATTTTCTGAGAAATATTTCAAATCAACGTGTGAAATTAAATTGCCAATCAATTGATTTACAGACACTTCTCCATTTATTTTTATAACCATCCGAGTAAGCACTCCTTCAATCTTCTTTGAATCAACTACTTCTACTCCATCAATAAAAGAGGGCATATTACCTGTAAATTCAATCGTATAAGAATTGTCCTTAAAACGGCTTTTTACTTCTCGTTTTTCGCCTTCTAATACTACTTTAGATTTATTAATGAGGGCAATATTGTCACAAAGTTCCTCCACAGATTCCATACGGTGAGTCGAAAACAAGATTGTAGAACCTTGTGCTTTCAGTTCCAAAATTTCATCTTTCAATAAATTGGCATTGATTGGGTCAAATCCAGAAAAGGGCTCGTCCAGAATTATCAATTTAGGTCTGTGAACAATCGTAGCAATAAACTGTGTCTTTTGTTGCATTCCTTTCGACAAATCCTCCACGTTTTTATCCCACCAATCTTTGATGTCGAACTTAATAAACCACTCCTTTAGTTTTTCGGTAGCTTCGCTTTTTTTCATGCCTTTCAATTGGGCAAGATACTGCAATTGCTCCCCTACTTTCATTTTTTTGTAAAGCCCTCTTTCTTCTGGCAGATAGCCAATGTCTTCGATATTCTGGGGGCTAAGTAACTGACCATCAAGGAGAATACGACCTTCGTCTGGTCCAGTAATTTGATTAATGATTCGGATTAAAGAGGTTTTGCCAGCACCGTTTGGTCCTAACAAGCCGAAAATTGAACCTCTCGGAATTTGTAAGCTAACATTATCTAAGGCAGTATGGGAAGCATACCTTTTTACAACATTTTGAGCTTCGAGAATAGGAGTCATGTAATTGAGTTGAGGATTTAAGAATTTGAAAATTTAAGTACAACGTTATTAGTAGAGAATTTTGCAATTCGTTACAACAAAAAAAGGGAGTACATCGCAAGTTCGTAAAAACTTTTGATGAACTCCCTTTTTTCGAGTATTAATGGTTACTTAAAACGGAATTGACTCGTCTTCCTCTTTTGAAATCACTACTTTTGCTCTTGTACGAGTAGCAGGTTTTGCCACTGGTTTTACCACAGCAGGAGCTTTTTTAGCCACTGGTTTTGCAGCAGTACTTGGTCGTGGTGCTGGCAAAGCATCAGATTTTACGGATTCAGTTTTTTTTTCTTTCGTTACAATCGCAACTTTAGCTGCCTTTGCTGCTTTTTCGGCTGCTTTTGCTTTTTCTTTCTGAGCTTTCTTTATTGCTTTTGCCTTTTTAGCCTCTGCTTTTTTGGCATCTTTCTTTTCATCATCTTCCTCTTCATTTTGCAATTTCGAGAATTTCTTTACAATATCTTCCGACGCCTCATCAACTGTTTTTACTAATTTCTTAGCACTTTTTTTATCAAGACCACTCAAATGCCCCAATATTGCTTTTGAGATTTCTTCAATTAATTTTTTCTTATCCGATTTCATAATAATTTGAAATTAAGTTTATGTTAAATCATCGTTAAATTTCCCGAAACTAAACAAAGGTTTTGGAACTAAGAAATTTTTCGTGTTAAGTTTTTGTGAAAGTATGAATATTGCAAATTGCGTAGAAATGAAGGAAACTACTTCTTCATTATTTTTGCTACAAAATCCCAGCAGACAATTCCTGCCGTTACTGCAATGTTTAATGAATGTTTTGTACCATATTGAGGAATCTCAAGACAATTATCAGCTTGCTTGACCACAGCTTCATTTACGCCAAATACCTCATTACCAAAGACAAAGGCATATTTTTGTTGCTTTTGTGGTTGAAAATCCAATAAAGATAGACTTCCTTCTACTTGTTCAATCGCCAAGACTTCGTAGCCATCAGACTGGAGTTTTTTGCAAGTTTCCAGTACATCCTCAGCGTGTTCCCAAACAACAGTTTCATCTGCCCCCAAAGCGGTTTTCTGAATTTCACGATGCGGAGGTTGCCCTGTAATACCACACAAAATAATTCTCTCGGCTTTGAAAGCATCTGCAGTTCTGAACACCGAACCTACATTATTCATACTCCTGATGTCGTCTAAAACCAAGACGTACGGAAATTTCTCTGTTTCAGAAAATGCCTCAGCCGAAAGTCGATTGAGTTCTTCCATTTGTAATTTTTTCATAAAATTATCTGATTCCGTGATTTATAAAGCAAAGAATTATGTCAGATTAAATTGATAATTGTTTATTGCTAATTGATAATTGATAGATTAGATGCGTACTACGTTTTCGACCCGTAGCACACTCAAATTGATCATTGTTTATTGCTAATTGATAATTGTCAAGAGATGTACCCCAAACCGTACTTTTTCCCAGGCATTGATTTGATGATTCCTTGAAATTCCAAGCTGAGTAAAAGTGAAGATAATTTACCCATTTGAATCTGAGATTGCCAAGCCAAATCATCAATTTGCATCTCATGATTTTTCCTAAGTAATGACAGCACAGCACTTTCTTCTTCAGTAAACTTTGATAAATCCAAAGTTGACTCTTTAGTTTTTGATTTGGTTGAAGTTCCGTCTAAATCCCAGTTGAGTGCCTCCACGACATCATTGACTCCTGTATAAATCTGAGCTTTATTGTTTTTAATCAAATTGTTACAACCCTCAGAAAAAGGTTTTCCTACTTGCCCAGGCACAGCAAAAACATCTTTATGGTAATTATTGGCATACTCTGCCGAAATCAAAGTCCCTCCTTTCGATGCCGTCTCTACTACAATCAAAGCATCTGCCATGCCTGCAATGATTCTGTTTCTCAAAGGAAAAAACCTTGGGTCGGGTTCTGTTCCAATTTTATATTCGGTCAGTACTCCCCCATTTTCTATCATTTGTTGAGCAACCTGCTTGTGTTGTTGTGGGTAAATCAAATCTGCACCAGATGCCATTACACCCACATTTGGGACTTGATTTTTGATTGCACATCTATGTGCAGCAATGTCAATTCCATAAGCTAAACCACTTACAATCAAAACATTATAAGACTTAAAACCTTCAATAATTTCTTCTACCATCCGCTTCCCGTAATCAGTTGCTTGGCGTGTACCTACGATTGAAATCACTCGTTGAGCGTTCAAATCTGTATTGCCTTTAAAATACAACAAAACGGGAGTGTCATAAATGGTTTTCAGACGATTTGGAAAATCTTTATCCGTATAAAAAAGCAAATCTATCTCTTTTTCATCTGCCGAACGCATGATATTCCATGCCTCTTCCATGACAGATTTATCCTGTAAATTTTTGGCGATGGTATTGCCGATATTAGGAATTTTGAGGAGTTTTCCCGTTGGTGTTTTGAAAACTTCTTCTGCCGAACCGCAGTAACTAATTAACTGTCTGACGGTTACATCGCCGATTTTGGGAACTAAAGTTAATGCAATTTGGTAGAGTTTCTCTTGTGAAGACGACATCAATTTTTATTTGAGTTTTGAAAAAATAGTGATTATTGACAAAATTACTTTGACGAATCTTTAATTCCTATTCGTAAAAATAATTGATATAACTTCTTGATTTTTTTCCTAAATTTAGAAGTAAATCCACATTATAATTTGACAAAATGACATTTTCAAAAACACAATATTTTGTAGTTTTCCTACTTTCCTTTTTCCAACAAAATATAGTTGCTCAACAAAAAACCTACTGTAATCCGATGGATATTGGGTACAGATATAATTTTGAGCAATTGAATGAAAAAATATCGTATCGTTCTGGTGCTGACCCTGTTATCATTAATCACAAAGGAGAATATTATCTTTTTGTTACAATATCTGGCGGATGGTGGCATTCAAAAGACTTGGTTTCTTGGCAATATGTCACCCCTGATAAATGGCCCATGGAAGATATGTGTGCCCCAGCAGCAGTTTCTGTAAGAGACACTTTGTATCTGTTCCAATCTACATTTCAACAAAGACCCATTTTTTATTCTACCGAACCAGAGAAAGGAAAATTGAAGTTTTTTAATCGTTGGTTACCCCAATTACCAAAAGATATTGGACCTTGGGACCCAGCCCTTTTTCATGACCCCGATACTGATAAATGGTTTATGTATTGGGGATCGTCTAATGTATATCCATTGTTTGGTGCAGAACTGGATAAATCTAAAAACCTAACTTATAAAGACAAGAACGATTATAAGGGATTGATTTTTTTGAATCAATATGAACACGGTTGGGAACGTTTCGGACCAAATCATGAGGATAAAATCAAACCATTCACTGAAGGTGCATGGATGACCAAACACAAGGGTAAATATTACCTTCAATATGCCGCTCCTGGTACAGAATACAACGTTTATGGAAATGGAACGTATGTAGGTGACGACCCACTTGGACCATTTAGTTATGCTCCTTACAACCCGATTTCTTACCGCCCTGGTGGGTACATGACTGGGACTGGACACGGAAACACTTTCCAAGATATTTACGGTAATTATTGGAATACTGGCACGCCATGGTTGGCAGTGAATTGGGCGATGGAAAGAAGAATTTCAATGTTTCCAACTGGGTTCGATAAAGATGGACAAATGTTTGCCAATACTCGGTTTGGAGATTTTCCGCATTATTTACCTACTGAAAAATGGGAAAATAAAGATGCTCTTTTTACGGGTTGGATGTTACTTTCTTACCAGAAACCAGTTACAGTTTCTTCTCAGCAAGATACCGTTCACGTTGCCAAAAATCTAACTGATGAAGGAAGACAAACTTTCTGGGTTGCCAAACAAAACAAGGCTGGTGAGACTGTAACGATAGATTTACAACAAAATTCAGAAGTTAGGGCTGTCCAAGTTAACTTTATTGATTACAAAAATAATGTCTTCGATTCTGATTCTTCGGTTTATACTCAATTCAAAATTTCAGGTTCGATAGATGGCAAAAAATGGGAGCTTTTGCATGACCTTAGCACAGCACCCAAACGTGACCGTGCCTGTGCATACATCGAACTTCAGAAACCTGCACGTGTACGTTATGTACGTTATGAACACATTTATGTAAAAGCCGTAAACTTAGCAATTGGAGAAATAAGAGTCTTTGGAAATGGTTTGGGTAAAGTGCCTCAAACGCCAACAAATTTTTCGGCAAAACGCCAAAAAGATGACCGAAATGCAGACATCAAATGGGATAAAATCCCAAATGTAGTCGGCTATAATATATTGTGGGGAATTGCAAAAGACAAACTTTATCAGACGTATCAGATTTACGGCAATCAGCCTAACTATCTGGAATTGAGAGCTTTAAATAAAGGTCAAAAATATTTTTACGCTATCGAGGCTTTCAATGAAAATGGAGTTTCTGGAATAAGCCCTGTAATTGAGGACTAAAAAAAATATTTTTTACCGTTAAATAAGTTTTCCATTACAAATGTATTGTGATTAAAAAATATTTTATACATTTGAACTCTCAAATCGGATATATTTAAACAAAAAAATATACAAAGACTATTTTAGTGGTTAGGTGAATACTGAACAGCTTTCTGAATTTTTCGGAAGGCTGTTTTCATTTTATAGGATTCTTTCCCTTGACTCTTGCTAACTTCCAAGTTTTCAGCACGCTATCAACTTGGGCTAAAGTATTCTCATTGTAATAAAACCATTTATTAAACTTCTCTTCTTCTTCATAAACTTCATCATCGTCTTTTTCGCTTGTAGTATCTTCTTCGGCAGGTCTTGCATAATAAGTATCTTCTGCTTCCTTGTTATGAATATTCAAAGTGGCGTTCCATGTACTCACGTTTTTTTCAAAATTTCTTGTTAAAATCAATTCATACCTCAAACTATCCTCCGCAAAACGATAGGTGTCATTTTCGTATAAAATCTTTCCATCTTTAATTTCATCTACTTTCTGAAAGTGAATTCCTTTTCCAGAGTCCTTAATTTTTAGCCAAATAGCTTCTTCTCCAAATTTATCAGCATCAAAAATGTTGGATTCTGCCTTCCAAGTTACATTCTTCCAATCTAATCCTGCTGAATCTGGATAGACATCTACATTTTCGGACATTTCCCAATTGTCTTCAATTAACGGCATTCCTGCTTTTTCTCTTTCAGTGTTATAGGTGAGTCCGAACAAAGATTTGTCGCCATTTTGGTGTTGATAATACATGAAGATTCCTCCTGCAAGGAGATATATCACAAAGATGATGAGTAAAATTGTACCTCCTTTTTTCATCTGATTAAATGTTCAGTTATTTTCAAAGGTATCAGATGGAACGCACCAATAAATCATCTGCCCTTTGTGATTAGAAATCATGTGCGTTTCATTAATTTAAACGTTTTTGTTTCCAGAGACTTTTTTGAATAGTTGGCACTCCAGTTAAATTATCAACTTTATTTCCTTTTTTTGACGAAATCAAATGTCCGACTAAAGCGGCAGCTAATTTTTCTTCTACATTGTCCTCTTTACTATCAAGTACTTCTGGTTTGAAATATAGACTGCACATTGTCCCATGGCTTCTCGGATTTCGGGAGTAAGCACCGCAGAAGGAGCTTCTTCCACGACTTTCTGATGCCGTCTCTGCACAGAACATTCTCTTTCAAAAAGATGAACCACATTGCCGTGTGTATCGCCAAGTACCTGAATTTCAATATGTTTGGGAGCGGTAATGTATTTTTCGATAAAAACTGCTCCATTTCCGAAAGAAGCAATTGCTTCTGAAACTGCCCTGTCCATTTGTTCATCAAACTCTGCTTCATTTTCTACAACACGCATTCCTTTTCCTCCTCCGCCAGCAGATGCTTTAATCAAGACTGGATAGCCAATTTCTAAAGATTTTTGTTTGGCTAAAACTCTATCCGTTACAGCGTCTGGAGTGCCTGGCACCATCGGAATATTATATTTTGCTACCGTATGTTTAGATGTCAATTTATCCCCCATCACCTCGATACTTGCAGGCGAAGGACCAATAAAAATAAGACCAGCATCTGCTACTTTCTGACAAAAAATTGCATTTTCTGACAAAAACCCATAACCTGGATGAATGGCATCTACATTCAAATCTTTACAAACCTGAATGATTTTATCTCCTAATAGATATGATTGTCCAGAAGGTGGAGGTCCTAAACAAACGGCTTCATCGGCAAATTTAACGTGAGGAGCAGTACGGTCAGCTTCTGAGAAAACGGCTACTGTTTTGATACCCATTTCTCGGGCAGTTCGCATGATTCGTAAGGCAATTTCTCCTCTATTAGCAACTAATATTTTTTTAATTTTGGACATTTTATCTTTTTGTTTGAAAATGAAGGAATTTGTAAATTTAAAAGTACCATGTACTTTCTTTTTTACCACAAAGTCATAAAGAAAACAAAGTTTTTACTATTTTACTTTTGATTTCTTTCTTTAGTACCACCCAATGACTTTTGTAAAGAAATTGGTTTTTTATTTTTTGCCATTTCCCTAAAACTATTTGTTCATTGCTTGAAAAGTCTCTGCCATAGCAATTAAATCATGGACTTTATTGCGGGCAAAACGCATCACGAGTGTATGTTGATCATGAAGAATTTGATGGTCGAAAATATTCCAAAGTGTAATCATTTCATTCATGCTATCTGCAAAATCTTTAACAGTAAACATTTCGAAATGTTTTACGCCCGAATCTTCAACTAAGAATAGTACAATATTGAAGTTGTTTTCATAAAAAAACCAAGTTACTTGACTCTTTGAAAAATCTGGAAACATTAAATTATTATCGACCAAGGCATCAATAATTTCGACTTCATTTTTAACCAAAAGCAGATTAGGGCGGGGCTTCATAATTGTGATATTTAAAGTACGATATTTCAGTTCTGTATTCTCTGAGACTAATATAGTTGTTCTATTTTAAAACACTCAAAAACATTACATTTTTTTAACATAAAGTTTATAAAAGGGTCATTGGTTTCTAATTTGTAAGTGTCAAAATAAAAAATTAACTTTGTGATTATTTTAAGAAAATTAACCTTAAATGTTACAATAAAGTGGATATTTTTGAGAAAGTCGTTAATAACATGGGGCCACTTGGCTCGTATCACAAAATCGGTCATCACTACTTTTCATTCCCAAAATTGACTGGAGAACTTGGTCCAAGAATGAACTTCAATGGTAAGGAAGTTTTGAACTGGTCATTGAATAATTATTTAGGTTTGGCAAATCATCCAGAAGTTCGTGAGGCAGATGCTCAGGCTTCGGAAGACTACGGTTTAGCTTATCCAATGGGTGCAAGAATGATGTCTGGAAACTCTGATTTACACGAAGAGTTTGAAAGACAATTGGCTGAGTTTGTAGGAAAAGAAGATGCCTTTTTGTTAAACTACGGTTACCAAGGTATAATGTCCGTAGTTGAATGTATGGTTGACCGTAACGATATTATTGTTTACGATGCAGAATGTCATGCTTGTTTAATTGATGGTATTCGTTTGCACAAAGCAAAAATGGGCGATTATTACAAGTTTAACCACAATGATATGAATTCGTTGCGTAAAAACTTGGAGCGTGCTACTAAACGTGTTGCAGAAACAGGAGGAGGAATTTTAGTAATCACAGAAGGGGTTTTTGGAATGTCTGGTAAAGTTGGTTCTTTGGACAAAATCGTTGAGATGAAAGAAGATTTCAATTTCAGATTATTGGTTGACGATGCACACGGATTTGGTACTATGGGAGAAAAAGGAAGTGGCGTACATGAAGCATTAAATTGTGTTGAAGGTGTGGACTTATATTTTTCAACATTTGCAAAATCAATGGCTGCCATCGGTGCATTTATTGCCGCTCCTAAAGATATAATCATGTTCCTAAAGTACAATATGCGTTCACAGACTTATGCAAAGGCTTTACCAATGCCTTATGTAATTGGAGGAATGAAACGTTTGGAATTGATTAAAAATAATCCACAACTCAGAGAAAAACTTTGGGAAAATGTTCACGCTTTGCAAGACGGTTTCCGTAAACGTGGTTTTGATATTGGGGACACAACTTCACCTGTAACACCAGTGTTTTTGCACGGCGACTATGATTTATATACTATCACGGCTTTAATTAAAGACCTTCGTGAGAATATGGGTATCTTCTGTTCTATTGTTGTTTATCCAGTAGTTCCGAAAGGACAAGTTATGCTTAGAATTATTCCTACGGCATCTCATTCATTAGAAGATGTGGAATATACCATGGATCAGTTTGAAGTTGTAAAAGAAAGATTGCTAAATGGTACTTATAAGAAGCTATCTGAGGAATTTGCCGCTATAATGGCATAGATTCATAGAAATTTATTCTTTTTTGTAGAATTTTTTGAATAAAAATTTGGGAGGTCTCAGAAAATAGCTATATTTCGGACGTAAAAAATGCGTTCTCCTGATGATTAGAGCGTTTTAACTATTTTTCAACCTAAAATTCAGCCAATACAATGAGCAGATTCTCTCAAGTAAAAGATTTAATTATGTCTCTCGAAGGAGACTTCGAAAAATTCTATGACAAAGACAATTCAGCTGCTGGTACTCGTGTCAGAACTGGAATGCAGTCATTAAAAACTTTAGCGCAAGAAATTCGTTCTGAAGTACAAGCTAAGAAAAACAGTGCTAAAGCATAATCATTTTTTGCTTGACAACAAAAAAGGCTTGGAAATTTTCCAAGCCTTTTTTGTTTGAAAATTTTATTCTCTCCAAATCATGCAAACTCTTCTTTGTTCATAATTACAGCCATTCCGTCTGTAGTTTTTTTTCCTGTAATTTTATCAAAAATTTCTGTTGAAATTTCAGCCGTATGTTTTTCTGGATTTATAGAAGTGACAGTAAAGACAGCTTCATAGTCTGTATCTACAAACATAGGTCGTTTATATTCAGAGACTTGCTTCAAGTAAACACTTCCAAAGCCTGGAAATTCTGTTCCCATAATTTTAGAAAAAACACTCGATGCCAAAGCTCCATGAATAATAGGACGCTTGAAGGCTGTTGTTGCTGCAAAATCAGCATCTAAATGAAGTGGATTATTATCTCCAGAAACCTGTGCAAAAAGAATCACATCTTCCTGCGAAAAAGAAAATTGATGACGATATACTGTACCTAATGCAATCATTTTAATTAAAATTTATTGATGTTTGGTTATCGATGTTAGATGCTTGCTTTTTGAAGTTCGGACATCGAACATCGAAAAGCAAACATCGAAATTTATGAAGAATGATCTGCAACAATGACCCATTCGTTTTTGATTTTTTTCCAAAGCAAAGTGAAATGTCCAGAGACATCTCCTTTTTCTGGTCGGGTAAGGCTCCATTTTCCAACTACTGAACAAGAATTTGCTCCTAAGAAATCAACTTTGATAATATCAAATTTCAAATTACCCATGGTCGCTTTATCAGGGTAATTTTTCTTATAATTTTCTAAAGTTGGTTTAAAGCCATATTTCACCCCAGTCTTTCCGATATACATTAACGAATCAGATTCCCAATACCCTTTCATAAAATTATTAATGTCGCCAGCATTCCAAGCCTTAGTCTGTGTGTCTAAAATTGAAAGAATAGTTTGCTTGTCTTTCGGACTTTGTCCAGCAACAGAAAATCCCAAACAAATCAATGTAATAGTAAGTAGCTTTTTCATGCCAAATTAAATTTTCGTAAATTCGTTTTCTGTAATTGTAAAATAATAATATGAAGTTCAAGGAATTTTTAGAGAAATACAAAGATTATTACATTGTTGACGGATTAATGTATCTGTCATTCATTGTAATGTTATTAATCATGTTCATTTTTTTTAGTTAATCATTCAGGGTTTATGTCAGAAACATTATTTGTGATGAATCCTAAATCTGGGACAACCACATCATCACAAAAAGAAAAAATTATCCAGTCAATCAAAAAAAATACAGGTAACTCGCTGATTTTCACAGATTCAGCTGGTCATGCAACAGAAATTGCCAAAGATGCCGCCCAAAGAAATATCACAAGAGTAGTTGCTGTTGGTGGAGACGGAACTGTAAATGAAGTAGGTAAAGGATTAATAAATTCTGAAACCGCATTAGGTATTGTACCCATTGGTTCTGGAAATGGCTTGGCAAGACATTTAAAAATTCCTCTAAATATTGGGAAGGCAATTAATTATGCAAGACAAGCAGAAATCAATAAAATGGATGTTTGCTTTGTGAACGAGATTCCTTTTTTCTGTACAGCAGGAGTGGGATTTGATGCTTTTGTGGCAAATGAGTTTTCTAAAAAAACTTCTCGTGGATTAAAAACGTATGCCAAAACAGCACTTCAATCTTTTAGAAATTATCATTCTGAAAGCTATGAAATTGAAATAGAAAATCAAGTTTCTGAATATACTGCCTTTGCCATAACTTTTGCCAATGCGACCCAATATGGTAATAATGCCTTGATTTCTCCTCAATCAAAAATCAATGATGGTTTGATTGATATGGTTGTTTTGAGACCTTTCCCATTTGGTGCTGCTCCGATAATTGGTGTTAGACTTTTCAGAGGAACGTTACCCAATTCAAGGTATGTGGACATACAAAATGGAACAGAGTTTCACTTAACAAGCAAGAATCCGACCTTAATTCACTTTGACGGAGAGCCGCATCAAATGAATACTAATGAATTGACTTTCAAAGTATTACCAGAAGCATTGAGGGTTGTAGGAAAATGCTGAACAGTTATCAGTGAACAGTTTTTTCAGTAAACAGTTATCAGTGAACAGTTATCAGTGAACAGTTATCAGTGAACAGTTATCAGTGAACAGTTATCAGTGAACAGTTATCAGTGAACAGTTATCAGTTATCAGTGAACAGTAAACAGTAAACAGTAAACAGAGAACACTTGGCAATCGAAAAATAGCAGTTAAAAAGGCTAACTGTTTACTGATAACTGCTAACTGTTTACTGCTAACTGTTTACTGTTCACTGATAACTGTTCACTGACAAAACTGTTAACTGCTTTTCGCTCTATATCCTTGCTGGATGAGCCATGCAAGTACTTTTTGTCTGACATCTCCTTGTATCAGAATTTCTCCATCTTTTGCAGAGCCACCACATCCACACAAATTTTTGAGTTTCTTGGCTAAAATTTCTAAATCTTCTTCAGTACCAACAAAGCCTGTAATGAGTGTAACCTGCTTACCAGCACGAGCTTTTTTATCTAACTGAATTCTGAGATTTTGTTTCTCTGGAGCAAGAGTTTCTGGAATTTCATCTTCATCAAGTTGAAATTCAAAATCTGGATTTGTAGAATAAACTACCCCTATTTTATTGGATTTATTTTTAGACATAAGAGTTTCTAATAAATAATTGTTTACTGCTAACTGTTAATTGTTCTCTGACATCAGTTCTTTTAAAATTTTCTGTGCTGCAATTGAAATTATAGTACCTGGACCAAAAATTCCTTTCACACCTGAATCATACAAAAACTGAAAATCTTTTGGCGGAATTACTCCTCCAGCAATTACCATTATGTCATCCCGACCAATTTTCTTTAATTCTTCAATCAACTGGGGGACAAGCGTTTTATGACCAGCCGCTAAACTGGAAGCTCCCACCACATGAACATCGTTTTCGGCTGCCTGTCTTGCTACTTCTTCCGGAGTCTGAAAAAGCGGACCCATGTCCACGTCAAAACCTAAATCGGCAAAACTGGTAGCAATAATTTTTGCCCCACGGTCATGCCCATCTTGTCCCATTTTTGCCACCATAATTCTTGGTCGCCGCCCTTCTAATTTAGCAAATTGGTCTGCCATTTCTTGGGCAATTCTGAAATTCTCGTCGTCTGTCACTTCTGCTGAATAAATACCTGAGATTGAACGAATGATGGCTTTATGTCTGCCATAAATTTTTTCTAAAGCTAATGAAATTTCCCCTAAAGTTGCTCTGCATCTGGCGGCATCAATCGCTAAAGTCAAAAGATTTCCAGATTTATGCTGGGCGGCTTCGGTTAGTTTTAACAAAGCCTCTTGCACTCTTTCTTCATCACGTGAAGCCTTGATTGAATTTATTCTCTCTATCTGAGAAGCCCTAACAGACTCATTATCAATATCTAAGATATCCATCTCTTCTTCTTTCTCCAATTGAAACTGATTCACTCCCACAATTATATCTTTCTTAGAATCAATTCTTGCTTGCTTTCTGGCAGCAGCTTCTTCGATTCTCATCTTGGGCAAACCTGTTTCTATCGCCTTTGCCATACCACCTAATTCTTCTACTTCTTGAATCAATTTCCAAGCCTTTTCTGCTAATTCTTTTGTCAAATATTCAACGTAATACGAACCGCCCCACGGGTCAACAACTTTTGTAATATTAGTTTCATGTTGAAGATACAACTGAGTATTACGGGCAATTCGTGCGGAGAAGTCTGTTGGCAAAGCGATGGCTTCGTCCAATGAATTTGTATGCAAACTTTGCGTATGTCCAAGCACTGCCGCCATTGCTTCTACACAAGTACGAGTAACATTATTATAGGGGTCTTGTGCAGTAAGACTCCAACCCGAAGTCTGACAGTGTGTCCTGAGAGCCATGGATTTTGCTTTTTTAGGATTGAACTGCTTTACAATTTTAGCCCAAAGCAATCTTCCTGCACGCATTTTGGCAATTTCCATGAAGTGATTCATTCCAATTCCCCAAAAAAACGAGAGTCTTGGAGCAAAATCATCAATATCAATCCCAGCTTTAATGCCTGTCCTAAGATATTCTAAACCATCCGCCAAAGTATAAGCTAATTCTAAATCTGCGGTTGCTCCTGCTTCCTGAATATGATAACCTGAGATACTAATAGAATTAAATTTTGGCATTTTCTGACTCGTAAATTCAAAAATATCAGCAATGATTCTCATTGAAGGTTCTGGCGGATAAATATAGGTGTTTCGTACCATGAATTCCTTTAGAATATCATTCTGGATAGTCCCCGTTAATTTTTCTGGAGCAACACCTTGTTCTTCGGCAGCCACAATATAAAATGCCATGATTGGTAAAACCGCACCATTCATCGTCATTGAAACAGACATCAGGTCTAAAGGAATCTGGTCGAAGAGAATCTTCATGTCTTCAACTGAGTCTATTGCAACCCCTGCTTTACCCACATCTCCTTGTACCCGAATATGGTCTGAGTCGTAGCCTCTATGCGTAGCCAAATCAAATGCAACTGAAAGCCCTTTCTGACCAGCCGCTAAATTTCTCCGATAAAAAGCATTGGAAGCCTCGGCAGTAGAAAATCCTGCATATTGACGAACCGTCCAAGGCTGCTGAACATACATTGTAGAATAAGGTCCTCTCAGAAATGGAGGAATTCCTGCCGTAAAATGTAAATGTTCGGCATTGGCTAAATCATTTTTGGTAAAATACGGTTTTACCAAAATGCCTTCTGCCGAACGCCAAGGTTTTTGTTCTGGAAAATCTTTTTCTTTTGAATTATTAAAATCTATCGGGGTGAATTGAGGTCTCATTATTTATAATATTCAGTTGTTGATGAAATTTTTATTGAAGTAGCACGGGTTTGCTTCCAGTATTGTCCGAAACCTTGAAGAAAGTCGTAACAGATTTGAGAATCTGACACCACCGAATCAGTGTTATTTTTCAAATTCAAAAGATATTCTTTCATTTTTCAGTAACTCAAAAGGAACATTTTGGGGTTGAATCATTGAATCCATTTCTTGAACAAAATCTTTTTCATCAAACCTATACTTATTTACACCAACCATTACCGACTCAATTTTTTGAAGTTTTTCAACTCGATAATCCCTTACTTTTCGTATTTCTTCTTGAATAAAACCATTCTCAAAAGCCTTCATTACACCACCCTGATTTTCAACATTTTGGAACAAATCCCAAGCCTTACTTATCATGGTAACAGTCAGGTTTTCAAGGTAGTAGCTCCCTGAGGAAGGGTCGTTGACTTTATCAAAATATGCTTCTTCTTTGAGAACAGTAGATACGTTTCGAGCTATCCGTTCTGAAAATTCAGTTGAGTTTTTTCCATCGAAAGGAACAACAGTTAGAGAGTCACATCCTCCAATAATAGCAGACATAGCTTCTGTTGTCACTCTCAACATATTAACGTTTTGTGTAATCTTACTCGAAAAATATTCAGAAGTCTGGCAATGAATCGGTATATAAAAATCTGCGTATTCATCTCCATAGCAAGAAAGCAATTTTGTCAATAGAAAGCGTAACGCCCTTACCTTAGCGATTTCCTCAAAATAGCCTGTTCCGATAGAAATAGACACCTCAATTTTTTGAATAATATCTTGAATTGAAACCCCTAAATCGGATAGTTTATCAATGTTTTCAACCACAGAATTTAGTAAAAAAGCTATCTCCTGAATGCTATTTGCCCCTGAATTATGAAAATGATGGCTACCAATAATTAAAGTTTTGAAATTTTTAGATTCTTGTACTTTTCTAAGAATCTCTACTTGATTAGCCCATTCTTTTTCAACTAAGTTTCCAGTTAACATCCAACGGGCAATGAGGTCATTAATGATCCCCCCTTTAATATGGTAAGGGAATAAATTTTGTAACGCATTTACCAATTCCAGCGAATTATTTTCAACATTAAAAAAAAATGCGTTGTCAGATAGTTTGATATGTCTTAACAATTTCTTAATTTCGGAATACCAATCTAACGCATCACTAAATTCAAGTATTACAGAATTTGCACCATTATGTAATGTACTGATTATCAAAGAGTTAGTCAAAACGTTTTCCGCCATTTTTATCTTTATCCGATTTTGCCAAGTCCTGTTAACAGTCTGATTCTGAGGTCGTTGTACTGATTTTATAATCTGAAAATCTGTGTTTTCATGATTGTAGAATATCTCAAACAGAGTACTTGCATCAAATTTCCAGTTTACTATTGCATCAATGTTTTCAGTTTTAGTATCTGCCTTAACTTGTTGTGTCCAGTCAGATTTTGAAGGTATTTTAAATTCAGAAAATAGAGACATTTTAGGTTTTTTGTTTAATAATTTGAAATTGTCTTTTTTGAATATAAATGTCAGTATTAGTTTTTATTTTCTTTAGAAAAATAAAGAAAAAATTAATACTTTACCAAGTCAAAAGTTAGTTTCGTGCGTTTTTAAAGCGTTTCTTGAAATTTTCTTTTGAAACATCCAAATTTTTATTTTTAGCTTGTATTATTTTCACTACTTTTGCAGTCCATTTTTCATAAGAAGTGACCATAAAGTATATGTATTGTCTTAACAAAGTAATTTAAAAAAATTGAATTTATAATGCTTACCTCGCAAGTTTTAGCGTCCGCCAACCCTAATTTACAGTTAAATTCCGTTATGCAAAATGAAGTACGCCAGGTATGGTTTAAATGCCTTGAAGTAATTCGTGCAGAGGTAAACGAGCAAAGTTTCAAAACTTGGTTTGAGCCAGTGACCCCTTTGAGGGTTTCAGGAAATACCTTGACGATTCAGGTTCCGAGTCAATTCTTTTATGAATGGCTGGAAGATAACTATGTCCATATCCTCAGAAAAGCTATTGATTATGCTTTGGGCAGAAACGGAATGTTAGAATACTCCATTGTTGTTGATAAGGGTGACAGAAAAAATCCCCCTATCACTTATAATGTACCCAATCAAAAGCCAAATATTTCGACTCCATTTATTAAAAAACCTGAGCCAGATTTATACCAAAGTCCTTTTCTTTTAAAGGATTTGGATTCTCTCGAACTGGATTCGTACTTAAATAGCCATTATACTTTCGAGAAATTTGTTGAGGGTGACTGTAATCGTTTAGGTCGTTCTGCTGGTATGGCAGTTGCACAACGTCCAGGCGTGACAGCATTTAACCCTCTCATGATTTATGGTGGTGTAGGTTTGGGCAAAACACACTTAATACAATCAATTGGTAATTACATCAAAGATACTCAGCCGAACAAGTTCGTTTTATATGTTTCTTCTGAAAAATTTACCAATCAGTTTATCAATGCCATCAAAAATAATACATTACAGGCTTTTACAAATTTTTATTTGCGAGTAGATGTCCTAATTATTGATGATGTACAGTTTTTGGCTGGAAAAGAAAAGACACAAGAATCATTTTTTCATATTTTCAATCATTTGCATCAGACAGGAAAACAAATAATCATGTCATCTGACCGCCCGCCAAGGGAGCTTCAGGGAATGCAAGATAGATTACTATCAAGATTCAAATGGGGACTGACGGCAGATTTGCAACAACCTGATTTTGAGACTCGTATCGCAATTATTCAGAAAAAACTACAGGCAGACGGTATTTATATTAATGATGTGGTAATTGAATATTTAGCTCATAGTATTGATACAAACGTAAGAGAATTAGAAGGTGTGATTGTTTCATTGATGGCTCATGCCTCTCTCAATCGTAGAGAAATTGATATGGAATTAGCAAAATCTACGCTAAGAAATATTGTTTTAGATACTGAAAAAGAAGTAACCGTTGATAATATCATTGAGGCAGTAATTAATCATTTTGAAGTAGAATTAGTTGATTTAAAAAGTAAAAGTCGCAAAAAAGAAACCGTTTTTCCTCGTCAAGTTGCCATGTATTTGATGAAAGAATTTACAAATCTTCCTCTAAAATCAATTGGTTATCATTTCGGAGGGCGTGACCATAGTACGGTAATTCATGCGGTACAAACAATTAGTGATTTGATGGAAAATGACAAAGATGTCGAAAAAACAATGCAAAAGCTATATAAATACTTTAACCGCACCAGAATTAAGGCATAGATGCTTTCCGAATTATAAATCCCTACAAAACTTATGCACAGATTCTTCAAGAGTCTGTGCTTTTTTCTGCATAAGTATTGACGGATATTGTAAGATTTGGATATATTTGCTAAAACTAAACACTTCCATAAAATATGAAAAAAGCTATCCTATTCATCTGCTTTACTTTTATTGCCTATCAATCTCATGCAGACGCACTTCCAGTTACTCATTTCAACTTTGAAGACAAACCCAGAATTAAATTTCAATGGAAGTTTAAGACTGACTCATTGGCGAACAAGAAAGGTTTTTTCGGAAAGTTGAAAAATGTTTGGACGCAGGCAAAAACCATGCTTGAAGAACCTCCCATAAAAATTACAGGATTAGAAAACTTGAAAGATAAAGAGAAGGATTGAGTCTTGTTTTTTCAAGTTGAAAATGTGTCAATTTGAAAATAAAGGAGGGGAATTATGATGATTGAATGTAACTTTGCAAAAAACTTCCTTTTGAATGTACAAATTATTTATTCGACCATTATTGTTTCGGCTTGATGCTGAGAAAGCCCATTATTTTACATTTGATTTAATCAAATTTTTGTTTAAAATTCCCTTCGTTCCTCAAATTTTCAAATCAATTTATCATTACGAAAACCCTCGATTAGAACGTGAGATTTGGGGATTAAAATTCAAAAATCCTATTGGTTTAGCGGCTGGATTCGACAAAAATGCTATCATTACTGACGAATTCTCAAATCTTGGTTTTGGTTTTATTGAAATTGGTACAATTACTCCAAAAGCACAAGCTGGCAATGATAAACCAAGACTGTTTCGTTTGAAGGAAGACCAAGCCATTATTAACAGAATGGGCTTCAATAACGACGGTGTGAAAGTTGCAGTTGAAAGATTAAGAAAACGGAAAAGTGATATTTTAATTGGTGGAAATATTGGTAAAAACAAGTTGACTCCCAATGAAAATGCAGTGGATGATTACATGATTTGTTTCACTGAATTATTTGATGTTGTTGATTATTTTGTAGTCAATGTGAGTTCGCCCAATACGCCAAATTTGAGAGATTTGCAGGAAAAAGAGCCTCTAAAGAAACTTTTACAGGCACTCCAAGACAAAAACTTGACATACCCGAAAAGTAAACCAATTCTACTGAAAATTGCTCCAGATTTAACAGATAGTCAGTTAATGGATATTATTGAAATAGTACATGAAACAAATATTGCTGGAGTGATAGCTACTAATACAACAATCTCTCGTGATGACTTAACATCAGACCCAACAATTACCAAAGAAATGGGCGGATTAAGTGGTAAACCAGTCTCGAAACGATCAACAGAAGTAATTCGTTTTTTGGCAGAAAAATCAAATAAATCTTTCCCAATTATTGGTGTTGGTGGGATTCACTCAGTAGCAGATGCTCAAGAAAAATTGGACGCAGGTGCTGATTTGATTCAACTTTATACAGGTTTCATTTATGAAGGACCTGCTCTTATTAAAGATATTTTAAAAAATTTAGAATGCTAATTGAAATTGACATAGAAAAAAAACTTCCCGTAATGGAAGCCTTTTATACATTGCAAGGCGAAGGTTTTCATCAGGGAAAAGCAGCCTATTTTATTCGCTTAGGCGGATGTGATGTTGGCTGTATATGGTGTGATGTAAAAGACTCTTGGGATGTAAATGCTCATCCGAAACTACCTATTAATCAGATAGTTAACGAAGCAAAGAGTCATAGTGGACGATTAGCAGTTGTTACTGGTGGCGAGCCTCTTTTACACAATTTGAATGAATTGACGGAAGCATTACATTTAGCTGGTTTTCAGACAAATATAGAAACTTCGGGCGTTTGTGAGAACGTTACAGGAGATTGGGATTGGATTTGTTTTTCACCAAAAAAATTCAAAGAACCTAATCCTGATATTTTCTTGAAAGCTCATGAATTGAAAGTTGTAATTTACAACCAAAGTGATTTTGAATGGGCGGAAGGTTATGCTGCACAAATGTCGGAAGATTGTATGTTGTACCTGCAACCCGAATGGAGTAAATCAGAGACAATTTTGCCAAAAATTATAGACTATATTAAAGAAAATCCCAAATGGAGAATTTCTTTGCAGGTACATAAATTTATGGCGATACCTTGATTTATGAATTTTTATACTCCTCAAATTTCTCTTTCAACAATTTATGCAGTGAGTTAAAATCAATTTTTAGTGTATTTGAAGAAATTGACAAAGGCGTTCCATAGAGACTATGATTCGATTGCATCATTTTTGAAATGAATTTATTGGATGCTTTATTAATGTAATCGTCTGGATTATAGACTTTTATCATCAATAATTTTGTGGACATAACTTCAAACACACTAAAGCCTATAATGTCATCCCATTTTATCATTCCAATTTTCATTCCACTCGCATTAACATCTATACCTTCATGATTGATGATTAGTCCAGGTCGTTTATCAAACATTTTTTTGAAGCCCATAAAACCTGTAAACGAAAAGAATATTACCCCTAAAATTGCTGCTATTTTTACAAAAGAAGGACTAAATCTTGTCTGATTGTCTGCCATATAAAATAGTTCCCAAATAGCAATTACAACAAAAGCTATTGAACCTAAAATCAAAAATACGATTTTGGTTTTACTCAATGGAATCTCAATTGTTTCGTTTTTCATTAGATTAATTGTGAATAAATGGTAAATGTCCTACCCAATAATTTACGTTTATTTTTACCCAAATATAATGATTTAAACATTAGCTGCACCTTGGGGTTATCTTTGTAAATCCAATTTCAACTCAACTATCAAATCTAAAACAATGAAATTCAAGACGATACAAGGATTTTTCTTCATAAGTTTTTTTGGACTATTCATCAACTGTACAAAAGAAACATCTCCAGTCGTGCCGACTACTACACCAGTTATTCCTCCTCCTGTTGAAAAAACAGATGTAGATTTCTGGCTAACAAAAGGAGACAAAAGTTCCTTGTTTCAGCAACAATCTAATGTACTGAAATTTGGAACAACAACGAATAATTACGTCAATATTGATGTTGATTCCACAGCACAGTTTCAAACAATTGATGGTTTTGGGTACACACTCACGGGCGGAAGTGCAACAGTTATTAACAAAATGAATGCCGAGGTAAAAGCAAGTTTGTTGAAAGAGTTGTTTGGGACTGGAGGTAACGCTATATCAATCAGTTACTTACGAATAAGTCTTGGGGCTTCTGATTTGAATGCTGCACCGTTTACTTATAATGATCTTTCGGTTGGACAAACGGATTTGAACTTGACAAATTTTAGTTTAAACCCTGACAAAACAGATTTGATTCCTTTATTGAAAGAAATTCTCTTGATTAATCCTAAAATCAAAATTATGGCAACGCCTTGGGCTGCCCCAGCTTGGATGAAAGACAACGGTGGGTTTGTCGGAGGAAGTTTAAAACCTGCCTATTACGGAGTTTATGCTCAGTATTTTGTAAAATATATTCAGCAAATGAAAGCTGAAGGAATCACAATTGATGCAGTTACTCCACAGAATGAGCCATTGAATCCTAACAATAATCCAAGTTTGTATATGACGGCTTTGCAACAAGCTGATTTTATCAAAACTCATTTGGGTCCTGCTTTTAAAACGGCTGGCATTTCAACTAAAATTATTGCTTACGACCATAATTGTGACCAACCAAATTACCCAATAACGGTTTTGAAAGATGCTCAGGCAAATCCTTTTGTGAATGGTTCGGCTTTCCATTTGTATGCTGGCGATATTAATGCGATGACAACAGTTCACAATGCTTTTCCAGATAAAGATGTTTATTTTACCGAACAATATACTGATTCAAAAGGTGATTTTGGCGGTGATTTGAAATGGCATTTGAAGAATGTTGTCATTGGTTCTATGCGAAATTGGAGTAAAAATACCTTAGAATGGAATTTGGCAAACGACCCATCTTTTGGACCACGTACCGTTGGGGGCTGTACTACATGCCAAGGAGCTTTGACGATTGGAGCAAGTTCAAATGTGACTTATAATGTCTCTTTTTATATCATTGCTCATGCGTCCAAATTTGTACCAGCAGGTTCTGTCCGAATTGGTAGTAACATCAGTGGTAGCTTGCAAAATGTGGCATTCAAAACACCTTCTGGTAAAAAAGTTTTGATAGTTGAAAATGATGGTTCTGAAACTATATTTTTCAACATAAAATTCAATGGAAAATGGGTAACCACACAGCTTTCTGGCGGAGCAGTTGGGACTTATGTTTGGTGATTTTTCAAATTAATCTGAAAATGTGTAAATTTATAACATAATTAAACATATAAATCAATGACAACAGCTTCTCAACGAAAAGTAGGTCGAAAAATACCCGAATACCTTGTAAAAGAGGTATTGAATGGCATTCCTATTCATTACAAGGGGTATAAAGCTGTTTTACGAAAAGAAAAAAAAGTTGAAGATATTATGGGTGCAAGTGGCTTACAAATTTTTATTCTACGTTATTTCACCTATTTATTGGTTCGTCAGTTAGATGAAAATTGGTATTTTTTCTTTACTGGAGAAGGTGGAATGCACCTTGATCATAACGATAATCTTTCTGGAGATGTCATGATTTATGAACAAAGTAAATTGCCTGCAAATAAAATTGATACTCATTATTTAGATGTTCCGCCAAAGATTGACATCGAAATTGATGTAAATATTGACACAACAAATTTCAATGAACATAGCTATATCAATGCTAAAACAGAACGTTTGCTATCTTGGGGAGTAGAAAAAGTAATCTGGATTTTGACAACTTCTAAGAAAGTTTTAGTAGCAGAAAAAGGAAAAGATTGGTTGCTGATTGATTGGACAAAAGACATTGAAATTACCGATGGAATAATATTTAATGTGGCAAAATATTTAGAAACTTCTGGTGTAGAGGTTTAACAAATCGACAATTCGGGAGTAGTTTCTAAGCGTAGAGTCAAATTTGGGAATCTGACTCTACTGAAATACTTTACAACTCATCAAACTATCCCCAAATTCGGAAAGTTTTTTCCTAAAATAGTTTTGTCATTCACTTTTAGCCAATCTTGCAATAGCGAGGAATAAATTTGTCTAAAATCAACACTAAATTTTAAATCTCCTCCGTCTAAATCCGTCAAATTAGGGGCTTCGTTCAGTACTTTGGGGCGTTTTAGATTTCCACCAATCATAAAAACATTGTTGGCAGTTCCGTGGTCTGTGCCACCACTTGCATTTTGTTTGACCCGTCTCCCAAACTCAGAAAAAGTCATGATTGCCACATCATTAAATCGGTTATTTTTCTTCAAATCATTCACAAAAACATTAACAGTATCAGCATAGTTTTTCAATAACCTTTCCTGTGTATTCAATTGGTTCGTGTGCGTGTCAAAACCTGAGATACTTACATAATATACGCTTGTAGGCATTCCAGAGACAATTAATTCAGAAATTGTCTTCAACCGTTGCCCTAATTCTCCTTGTGGATATAGACTTGAACTTTTATAAACCTTTGATTTTGTATGAAGAAACTCTGCCGAAGAAGACGTTTCTGCCAAAGTTTTATACAAATAAGCCACATTATCATGTTCTTGTGGGGCTTGATTTTTACTAAGATTTTGATTGAAACTACTGGAAATTTGCCTGTAAAGTTTCTCCGGGTCAGCTACCGACAATGCCTTTACTTTTTCGCCCTTCATCGAAAGGCTCAAAGTATCATCAATTTCCAAAGCCTGATGCGGAACACAACTACCCGCACAATTGGCATCTAAATATCTTCCAATCCAACCAGTTTTTAAGTATTCTTTTGAATCACTTGCTGTTTGCCAAATGTCCATTGAACGAAAATGTGAACGGTCAGGATTTGGATAACCCACGTTGTTCACTACACTTACTAAACCATCATCATAAAGCCTCTTGAGAGACTCCATGGCAGGATTTAACCCAACTTCGTCATTCAATTTTAGGATTTTTTCTTTGGGAATGGCAATCGTTGGGCGAGATTTATAGTAAATATCGTTTTGGTAGGGAACAACAGTATTCAGCCCGTCGTTTCCACCAGATAATTGGATTATTACTAATATTTTTTCATTGTTCTGAACCTTGTTGAAACTATCATTTTCAAAGGCTTTCAGAAAATTGGGAATCATCATTCCGCCTACCGTTGCGAAAAGTGATTGCTGTATAAATGCTCTTCTTGATTTCATATTTTTAGGAATTTAGCAAACTTGATATTCAGGAAGCATCATCAAATTTGCAATCTTTTTTTTGATTGTACCAGATGAAGATTGAGAAATTAGTTTATTTTTAATTGACTGATTAACAGTAACTTGTAATAAAAAATCACTCAGTTCATCAAGATGACTATCTTCTTTTGAAGAAAGATTATTTCTGACATTTTCCCAATTGATAACGGCTCTGAAATTTCTTTTCTTAGTCTGATATTCTGTGTTAACATCACCATCATTTTTGGCAGAAGTATCATTTTCTTTTCCTGAAAAAATCAGTGCTGGTAGCTGCATCCTAAACAATAAAGAAGAACTATCTATCCAATTTCTACCTCCTGCCCAACCTGCAACATTTGGTGGAAACAGTAAAACTTGCCCTAATACTTTTTGCACAAAAAGATCTGGTTGTGGATTTTCAAAACTTAGCCCCAACGTCCGCCTGATTCCAACCAATAACTCAACGGGAGATTTAATATGAGAGCCAATATTTTTATCATCATAAAACCAATTTGAGGTAAAGATATTTTCAAATAAATCTTTAATATCATAATTGGTTTTGTAGAAACGCTTTGCCAAATCTTCCACTTTCAGAGCATCCACGTTCTCATTGACAAAATGTTTGTAAATCTTAGTCGTGATAAAAAGAGCCGTCTGTTTATTCTCCAAAATCATTTTAATCACATCTTCACCATTGAAATTTCCCTTTTTTCCGAAAATAGTTTTTTCACCTGAGTCATGATTCTTTTCTTGAAAAACAAATTGACCATTTTTATCAGAATCCCACCCAGTGAAAGCTCTGGCTACTTCTTTGATGTCGTTTTCGGTATAATTTCCTCGCCCAAGTGTAAACAATTCCATCAATTCCCGAGCAAAATTTTCGTTCGGACTGGACTTTTTATTTTGCTTATTATTCAAAAATTGCAGCATCGAAGGTTCTTTGGAAATTGCCATTAATAAATCTCCAAAATTTCCTAATGCGTATTTGCGTAAAGTGTTGAGATAACTTTGTGAAAAAACGGGATTCAACACCCTCGAAACTAAATGACCATGCCAAAAGAGAGCAATTTTTTCCCTTAAAGCACTTTTTTCAGTTGCCATTAGATCAATCCAAGTTGTATTGAGAATTCCTTGTTCTTGCCTGCGTTCTTTTTTGAAATCTTTTTTGAAATCCCGATTTCCATTTTTGCTTTCATCTCTTTTCATTTTTTTGAAATCGTCTTGCAACATAGCCAATTCATCAGAATCAACTACCTCAATCAATTGAAACTGAGCAGAATCTTGAAGCATTTTCTGGAAAATCTGTTGAGCAGAATACTTTTCGGAGGCTTTTATGACAGCTAAGGATTCACCAAAACCTGCCCGCCAATATAAATGTTGAATGTGTCTTTGTAGCATAACTTGTTTGTTTTGCTGGTTAGATACATCAGAGGGAGGAATAGTTTAATGTGGGGTAGGAAATTTTGTTTTTGGGTAAAGCTGAAAGCTAAAGGCAATTTTCAGAAAAGTATAAATAAAAATAAAACTGAAATTATAGCTCTCCCTCTATCCTACTTTTAATTTCCAAAGTATCCATATCTTTCGGAGAGATTGGTAATGCAAGTGTAATGTTTAACGTTCTTGCATTTAATTGGTACTGAGTCGTTGCCCCTATTTGCAAAGAAAGTACATCTATTTCTTCAACAAAACTCGATTTAGCAAGTGAATCGTTTGACATTTCCTTCAAAACTTCTTCCAAAACCACCGAGTAATTGTACAACGCTTCCATTCCATCATTGGGAATATTCTTTGTATCAGACTGGAAAGTGATTTTATTACTAAAAATTTGGCTCAGGCTTTCTGAGAGACTACTCAGCCGTCTTTGAAATGTCAATGATGAAACCGTATCTGGTAGTGAAATCATTACATTTTCACTAAATAAATGATTATATAAATCAGGATTATCCAATGAAACTGCGATAATTGAAGCGTAAGAAATCCAAGAAATACCATTATTTTTTGTTCTGATAATGATAAATTGCCCTCTGGAATTTGTGAAAAATTGACTCAAAGTTCCTTCAAGAACTTGTCCATTGCTAAGACTTAACGACAATATAGGTCGAGGCAAATCAACTCTTTGAGCATATAATTGAATACGCTCAAAGAGTTCTGAAAAATTGAGTACGAAATTAGAATCCATTATAATTTTTCTTCAATTTTTTTAATGTAATCATCTGAACCCCAACTGCTGGTTACATCTCCTCCCAATGCTAAAGTAACTTCCACAACTTTATTCTCGAATGAAAAACTGAGTTTTTCAAGGTCGTCGGTGTTTGCAATTTTAATTGTTGAAACGCCATCAGCCACTGCATCTTTCCCCAACTGATCTTGACAAATATATTTAAAAGCATCTGTAAGTGCTTCAAAAATATTTGATTTCATACGAGTAAGTGAGTATTCATCATAAGCAATAAAAGTATCCCAGTTGATTTCAACAACGATATTTGAGCCTGTAATTTGATGAAATTCAGTCAGAAAAGGAGCAAATTCTTCTACTTTAATTTTTTCGGCAAGTCGTTTTTCGGCAAGTCCCATAGATTTATTATTTGAGTTTGAGTTAAAAATTACAATAGACTTCCTGCGAAAGTATTTTATGATTGAAAAATGGCGGAGTGCCGCCCAGTAGATTTTCGTGTGAAAATCAGGAAAATTTTGAAAGCATAGCATCGCTACGGTTGAAAAATTTACTTGATTTGCAGCCGAAAAGACACCGTTTTTCGACTTAAAATACTTTTACAGAAAGTCTAATACAATAATAAAAAAACTTTCCCATTATGCTTACAGAAAATGAGAATTTAATAATGAAGCCACTTTTAAATATATTTTCTCGTTATATTCGTAAATCAGTCAAATTAAATTTAAAATATAACACGATTGAGCAAATCGTAAAACAAGGAAATGAAAAGATTAGTGTTATTTATATGCTGTGCCACACTTTTGTTCGGTTGTAAAAAAACTACCGAAGAATCCCCCGACCTCGCTCCTACTATCATAGGAACTTATATTGGTTCGTATAAAACTTCAAGAGGTTTTCAGTCGGCTACCTATCAAGTTGTAATCACCAAAAATAAGGTTAATAATATTTCTATCAGAGGAGTTAATGACACCTACCCTAATTCTGCCATTGCGATGGAACTGGCAAATATTGAAACTTCCCAAACTGACGGAGTTATTCCGATGGTTCCTGTGGCAACAAATAAAGCAACTTTGTCAATCTCGAAAGACATCTCAAATGGAATCGTAATCGAGGGAAAAAGCAACCCTCCTGGCTCTTATGGAGGTTTTTATTATGAAGTTGGCACAAAAAAAGTGGTCAATATCTTTTTCAAAATTTATAAAGTTGAAGAGCCAGAGAATGTAACTGAAATAAGTTTTGAAGGAACAAAAAAGTAAAATTGAGCATGGAGATAATTTGGAAATGCGTGTCTTTTCAGGAATTAAGTACAGAAGAATTGTATCAAATTTTGAGGTTGAGAAGCGAAGTTTTTGTAGTAGAACAGCAATGCCTTTGGTTAGACTGTGACAATAAAGACCAAGAATCTTATCACCTCATGGGCTGGCAAGAGAATGATTTATTAGCTTACACACGCCTATTGCCTGCTGGTCTTTCATACAACGAAATGTCAATCGGTAGAGTTGCCACTTCTCCTAAATCACGAGGAACTGGAATCGGAAAAGTATTAATGCAAAAGTCTTTGGAAGAAATTGAAAAAGTTTTCGGAAAAGAACCTATCAAAATTGGGGCTCAATTATACCTACAAAAATTCTATGAAAACTTTGGTTTTACCCAAACCAGCGAAATTTATATTGAAGACGGAATTGACCATATTGAGATGCTGAGGGATATAAAATAGGGTAACTATGTAATTATTAATACACCCCAACCCAAATCGAGTTTGTCCCCAGTCTTATCTTCTCATCGAAGGATTTAAAATAAAATTGAAATGCTCAAAAGCACTCGTACCCGTCAAAATCATCTTAGAAACCTCCGCATCAATGGCATTTTGGATGATAGTTTCGGTGTCGTTTTGGAATTGTTTGTTGATTAGGTTAATGCCTATGTCTGTGAGGGGTTTGTTCATGGATATTTGATTTCAACTATCATTTTTCTTAATTTCCTCAAAAACTCGTTTAACACTCTCCGTAACAATATTTTCCATATCTTTTCTTGATAGAAGATTTCCATAATTACGCTTATAAAGAACCAAATTATTATGTTTTACGATATAGTTATATGGTTCAAATTGTAATTCTAAATTAGAAGATATATGAAACGAATTCATTTCATTGTATTTATATTCTTCATACCACACACTTACTCCTAATTTTTGGAAAGTATCATCTGGAATAATAATTTCTGATGTTTCACCCTCTCGATAAAACATAGGTAGGTGTCTTTCCCCTATTCCATCCATTACATTTTCAATATAGTTTATATCAATATCACCTGTATTATTTTTAAAATATCTCACAAACTTCTTATTAAATAAATCATCGAATTGTTTGTGTTTATTTGCAAAATCAGTAAACATTTCAGCAATTCCAGAATGATATAGTTCATAGATTAACTCATCGTTTCTATGTAAAGAGTTTACTTCTTTGGCAGTAACTTGCTTTTTCCAAATAGCTATTTCTTTCTCATAATCATCTATTTCCTCAATACTTTCTCCTTTTGTTGCCTTGATTGTTAATTCTAAACTCCATACTAATTGCTCTGCAATGTATTTAACAAAAGCCTCAATATTACCAACATCAGCCTGATTTAGGGCATTCAAATACTTCTTTTTTTCAGTAGTTTTGATGATAACAGGAGGCAAGTCGTTTTTTAGCAAAACATAATTCATAAGTAAGCGAGAAATACGTCCATTGCCATCATCAAAAGGGTGAATACACACAAATTTATAGTGCAATAAAGCCGCCAATGCCACTGGATGTAGTTCATCTTTGTCTATTGCCGTATTATACCATTGTATCAACTCATTCATTTTTATAGGTGTATCTGTCGGAGAGGCATACTCAAACATTTCCCCGTTTTGTAAACGTACAGAATTTGGGTATTCTTTATACTGCCCTACTTTAATTTGTCTTCTGGTTGATTGACCATCAGGCGTGATGGCTTCTTTCCAAAATGGTCGTACCAAAATTATTTCATTGAGTTGTTTTATGTAAGTTTCTGTGAGAGGATGCTCAACATCTTTTACCCAATCTTGAATAATTTTATACGCCACATCATGGGCTTTCATTTCCTCTAATTCTCTCAATTCATGCAAGCCATCCGTTTTATCAAAGAATAAAAGTAGTTCTGTTTCACCATAAGTAAGGGTATTACCTTCTAAATGATTACTGTTATAATTAAATTCTAAACGAAATTTCTTATTTAATTTCTTTAAATTGTCATTATTAATAGTAGGTAATATTCTGATTTCGTTTACTAACTCCACTATTTTATTAAATACAGTTTGCATATTTTTGAATATTTATTGTCACGAAAATGCTCTCCAAATCAATGTGCCTCCAACCAATTCAACCCAACCCCCATACCCGTTTCCATCTTCACAGGGAAAGGTATTGCATTGACCATCAGTTCGTTAACTTTGGTTTTCATCAATTCTAATTCTGATTTGTGTACGTCAAAAACTAATTCGTCATGTACCGTCAGGATGATGCGGGATTGTAGTTTTTCTTGCTTAATGAAGTCGTTTACTTTTATCATCGCAATTTTTATCATGTCCGCCGCCGAGCCTTGTATGGGTGCATTCACGGCATTGCGTTCGGCAAAACCACGCTCTACCATGTTCTGAGAATTGATGTCTCTCAGATACCTTCTGCGTCCCAAAATGGTTTCTACATACCCATTGTCACGGGCAATAATCACGGCATCGTTCATGTATTTTTTGATGGACGGAAATTCCTTCCAATAGTTATCAATCAACTCTTTGGCTTCGGTTCTACTCACCCCAATTTGTTCCGCTAACCCGAAAGCAGATACGCCATAAATAATTCCAAAATTGACCGTTTTTGCCTTTCTACGCATCTCAGAAGTCACTTCGTCAAGGCTAACATTAAACACTTTTGCGGCTGTCGTGGCGTGAATATCTCGCCCTTGATTAAAGGCTTCAATCATGGATTCGTCCTTGGCAAAAGCCGCCATAATCCGTAATTCTATCTGCGAATAATCGGCAGAAAGGATTAAAAAATCATCATTTTTAGGAATAAATGCCTTCCGAATTTCTCGTCCACGAGCGGTACGAATCGGGATATTTTGCAAGTTCGGATTCGTACTCGAAAGTCGTCCCGTAGCGGTAACAGCCTGATTAAAGGATGTATGAATTCGTCCAGTTTTTGGTGAAATCAATTGTGGCAAGGCATCTACATACGTAGATTTTAATTTCTGTAATTCTCTGAAATCCAGAATTTTACGGGCAATTTCGTGTTGAGATTCTAATTTAGAAAGCACCTCTTCGCCCGTCATGTATTGACCCGTTTTGGTCTTTTTAGCTTTTGGGTCGAGTTTGAGTTTATCGAATAAAATTTCCCCTAATTGCTTGGGAGAACTTAAATTAAATTCTTGTCCAGCCAATTCAAAAACTCGTGTCTGAACTTCCAACATATCTTTCTCCAAAACCTTCGACATCGTTGCCAAAAACTCAACGTCCAATCGCACACCTTCCATTTCAATATCACAAAGTACCTGAGTCAGAGGCATTTCTACTTCTTCAAACAGTTGAATTGCACTCGGATTTTGAGATAACATCGGGTGCAATTTATCTCTCAATTGTAGCGTAATATCCGCATCCTCCGCCGCATATTCTTTCACTTTTTCGATGTCTGCATCACGCATATTGCCTTGTTTCACGCCTTTTTTACCGATGATTTCTTCAATAGACACGGGCGTATAATTCAAGAAATCTTCCGCCAAAATATCCATGCCATGACGTTTCTCGGGTTCGATTAGGTAATGAGCCAACATCGTATCGTAGGTTTTACCCTTCACCTCTACGCCATATTGAGTCAAAACCATCAAGTCATATTTGATATTTTGGGCGATTTTTTCAATCTTTTCGTTCAAGAAAATAGGCTTAAATTCATCCACAATTGCTTGAGCCTCAGACTGATTCGCTGGTACGGGTACGTAATAACCTTCTCCCGCACGATACGCAAACGACATCCCGACTAACTCCGCTTCAACGGCATCAACGCTGGTAGTTTCTGTATCAAAACAAATGGCATCTTGCAAACTCAAAAAATGAATCAACGACTGACGTAATTCGGGCGTGTTGATGAGGTGGTATTGGTGAACGGTGGTGTAGATGTTCGATTTTTGTTCGGGTGGCGTTCCACGTTCGATGTTCGTGTTTGCCAAGTATGTATTTGAAGAAAAAATATCCAATTGTTTCTCTGGGGCGAGACTGGCGAACATATCCATTTGTCCCGAAGGAGCAAGAACTTTTTTTGTCGTCGTTGAAACCTGTTTACTGTTTACTGATAACTGTTCACTGTTCGTTTCTTCCCCCAACAATCTCCTACGCAAAGTCCTAAACTCCAATTCATCCAAAAGAGGCGATAATAATTCTTTATTTACCTCCGTCAATCTCAAATCTTCCTCCACAAAATCAACAGGAACTTCGAGCATAATGGTGGCTAATTCTTTCGACAAAAGACCTTGTTCTGCAAAATTACGTACATTTTCTTGTTGCTTGCCTTTCAGTTTATCAACATTCGCAATCAGATTTTCTACCGAACCATATTCTTCAATCAGTTTCTGAGCCGTCTTCTCCCCAATCCCAGGAATACCAGGAATATTATCAGAAGCATCGCCCATCAATCCCAAAATATCAATCACTTTCATCACATCATCAATGCCCCAACGCTCACAGATTTGCTCGATGCCCAAGACCTCCACGCCCTTACCCATGTAGGCAGGTTTGTACATAAAAATGCGTTCCTCGACCAACTGCCCGTAATCTTTATCGGGAGTCATCATAAATACCTCCATGTTCTCATGTCCACGGGCAGCACGTTTCGCAATCGTCCCGATGATGTCATCGGCTTCATAGCCTGGCAAAATCAAGATAGGGATATTCATAGCAACACAAAGTTTTTTGACGTACGGAATCGCAATCGAAATATCTTCGGGTTGTTTTTCACGTTGAGCCTTGTACGCCTCAAACTGAATATGTCGAAAAGTAGGTTCTGGAGTATCAAAAGCCACACCAATATGCGTAGGTTTTTCTTTGGAAATAACCTCTAAAAGTGTATTAGCAAAACCAAATACGGCACTGGTATTCATGCCCGTAGAGGAAATTCGAGGTGTTTTTTGGAAAGCAAAGTGGGCTCTGTAAATCAACGCCATTGCGTCGAGGAGGAAAAGTTTTTTCATTGGATAGTTTTTGAGCTGTTGGCTAATGGCTGTTAGCCTTTGGCTTTTAGGGCTGTTTTTGTATGCATCAAGCCAAAAGCCAATAGCCAATTGCCAACAGCTAAATAATTGATTTTCAAAAATACGGAAAAGGGAGTGGATTTTGTAGAAAATGGAGATATTTAGGTTTTGTGTTTTGTGGAGATGAGAGAAATGGATATATTCGTAAAAGGACTTGGTAATGACCTGCGTGGTTTTGAAAAACAGGCAATGACATTAGCTTGATTTTACAGTTCAATAACTCATAACCTGCGACACAGTCGCAAAACCAAACCACCCCGATTGCAAATCAGGGTGAGCGTGGTATTTAAACTCAATTATGCTAATTTACAACATTCTCCCACTCACATAGAGAGCGAGATGCTTTTTGTGATTTTGGGTTGTAGGAACGCTTTGCTAAATCTATGACCAGATACAGAACTATAATTTATTAATATCAAATACCAGTTATCATGAAAACTTTTTTTCCTGCACTAATCTATTTATTTTTTATATGTTATTCAACATTTTCACAAAATGATTCTTGTTATAGCTCTCACCCAGTTATGAGATTTGAAATCCCTTTTGGTGGATTTATTTTTGGCAATGCAAATTCATACCCCCGAGATTATCGAGAAGCGGGTAATTTAGTTTTTTTTACAGCAGAATATTCTCTTTTTGGGCGTGAACTTTGGAGAACAGATGGTACAGAAGAGGGTACATTTTTAGTAAAGGATATTGTGCAAGGAAGTGGAGCCTCTTTTATTGAAATGGGTATTGGATATAAAAATAAATTATATTTTACTGCATCTGATGGCTTTACAAATTCTTTATGGGAAAGTGACGGTACAGAGATTGGAACGAAAAAAATCTCTACCATCATTACGTATTTTACCAAAATGTATGTAACAAACACCAAATTATTTATATTCACTCCATCTGATTTATATGTTTATGATGGGATTAATCCAATCTCATCAATTAAGACTATTTATGGAGGAAAAGAAGCCATTGAATACAATGATGTGTTATACTTTACTGCTGAGGATTCTGGCAATGGAGAGTTATGGAAAAGCGACGGTACAACTAACGGAACTGTGAGAGTCAAAGATATACACCCAACCTACTATTCTTATCCTACACAATTTACTCTTTTTCAAAACAAAATATTTTTTTTGGCTGATGATGGTTCTCATGGCTCAAATCGCTTTTACGAACTATGGCAAACAGATGGAACAGAAACTGGTACTGTCAAAATCAATGGTACTCCGAATTCATCATTTTTAGAATTTAATGCTATACATGGAGCTACAAATGATAAAATGTTTCTCACAGCTACTATGAGAAATACGTATCAAAGATCCTTATGGAAATCTGATGGTTCTACTTTGGGGACAGTAAAAGTAAAAGATATTGAAACAATGTTAAACAGCTCAGTAGTAAATAATACTCTCGTATTTTCTTCTGATTATGCTGTCAATGGCGTTAGGCGATACAGATTATGGAAATCTGACGGGACGGATCAGGGTACAAATCCTATTCAGGACATCATTGTTAATAATATTTTAAGGAAAAGTAAAAATAATAATGACTTATTTTTTGTCCGATATAAGGAAAGTAGTTCTATTTTCCAATATGATTTATGGAAAACAAATGGTACTCCCGAAGGGACAGTTCAAGTAAAGGATGTATATGTAAATAACGGTTTAGCAAATACTCAAATTTCAGCTTATTTGAATAATAAAGTAATATTTTCTGCGGCAGATTCTACTCATGGTGTAGAACCTTGGCTGACAGATGGAACGGAGCAGGGAACGTCCTTAATTCGAGATTGTTACAAATTGCCAATAGTTAGAATAAATGAACAAGTAGTAGGAGGAAATAACTTTTTATTTATCAAAAATAAGAGTGATGATTATTACGGAAAAGCTAATTATCAAATATGGCGAAGTAATGGTGATATGAGTGATATGGTTCTGTTAAAAAGTTCTACAGAATATACTAAGGTACCTCAATATCCAACTTATGAGGCACCTGTCATTCTTGGAACAGTTAATGATAAAGTGCTATTTTCAATTGATACTCCACAAGTTGGTATTGAACTATGGGTTTCGGATGGAACTCCACAAAACACAAATGTTTTGGTTAATACTGGGTTTGGTAGTAGCCTTTTTTCTTATTTACATAAATTTAATAATAACATTTTTTTTAGGACACAAGACCCGTCAAATTACCAAAATACAATTCTTTGGGTTACAGATGGTACTAATTCAGGAACTAAGCAATTAATTAATCGCATTGGTTATCCTTCTGATGCAATTTCACATCAGAACCTGACTTTTTTCAATTTCGGAAATGTTCTGTTAAGGACAGACGGCACTGTAAATGGTACTTATTCACTATTAACTATGCCAATAAATAATTTAAAAATTATTGAAAATACTCAACAGTGGAATATGCCAAATCTTTATTTTTATTTGAATAGAGCTGACTCTGTTCAAATTTGGAAATATTCGTTAAACCAAAACTCATTCTCAAAAGAATTACAAATAAAAATGTCAAATTTTGGAGAAATATCTGTTGCTGGACAGAGAATATATATAGTCGGAGCTAACAAAATAGTTTCAGTGAATAATGCATTTACTTCTGTTGTGGAGGTCATTAATTCGAATGACAAATTTATTCCTTATCGTGTAATTGGTAATAATTATTATTTTTTCAAAGCTAATGACACTCCCTATGCAACTAATACCCAACTATGGAAATCCGATGGAACAATTCAAGGAACAATCTTTTTAAAAACCATACCTTGGAGATACGTTGTCTCTGGTACTCGTGGAAATGTACCATCAATAAACGGTAAATATTTTTTTGTAACAGATGGTCACCTTCTCTGGGAGACTGATGGGACAGCCGAAAATACAAGAAGTCTTAACTCTTTTACAGATACTGAATCTTCTATATATTTAGACAATAGAGTAAGCACTATTTTTAAAAATAAATTTTATTTTCTTCGTCAGGGAGATATCTATGCATTGGGCTGGTTTCAAAACTTAAATCAAAGTTTAAAGCAATATATTAGTAAGGATATTTTTAGTAGTTCAGTAATTAATTCCCAAAATAGGCTTTTCCAATATTCAAATGCGGATTATAATGCTTCAAAATATATAGATTTATTACCTGGATTCGATGTAGAAAGTAGAGGTAATTTTAAAGCACAAATCATAGGTTGTCCAAATAATTAATTCCCTTTTTTAGCTTAATAAATCAATATAGGATTTATAATTCCCCAAAACACAATAAAACCAAAAAATGAACCTACAAATTACCTCCTTCGAGCAATACCAAGAAGTATATAACCAGTCGGTGGCTGACCCAGAGGGCTTTTGGGCAGATATTGCTCAGAATTTTCTTTGGCGGAAACCTTGGGAAAAAACTTTGGAATGGGATTTTTCTACCGCAAATACTAAGTGGTTTGTCGGTGGTAAAATGAATATTACTGAAAATGCCCTCGACCGTCACCTCGAAACTCGTGGCGATCAAGCTGCTATTATCTGGGAATCTAACAACCCCGAAGAAGATTCTATTACACTCACTTACAGAGACTTACACGAAAAGGTGTGTCAATTTGCCAATGTCCTGAAAAAGCACGGAGCGAAAAAAGGCGATAGAATTTGTGTCTATATGCCCATGATTCCAGAGTTGGCAATTGCCGTCTTGGCTTGTGCCAGAATCGGAGCGATTCACTCGGTGGTTTTTGGTGGGTTTTCGGCACAATCCATTGCTGACCGTATTAATGATGCTCAGTGTAATATCGTCATAACTTCCGACGGTTCATTCCGAGGAAATAAAGAAATCGGGTTAAAATCAACCGTTGATGACGCCCTAATTCAATGTCCTTCTGTGCAGAAAGTCATCGTTTCTACTCGTACACGCACACCAGTTTCGATGATTAACGGACGAGATGTTTGGTGGGAAAACGAAGTAAAAACGGTATCGTCAGATTGTCCCGCCGAAGAAATGGATTCAGAGGATATGCTTTTTATTCTTTATACTTCTGGTTCAACGGGCAAGCCTAAAGGTGTTGTGCATACTTGTGGAGGGTACATGGTTTATACAACTTATACTTTTGCTAATGTTTTTCAATATCAACCAGAGCAAGTGCATTTTTGTACGGCTGATATTGGTTGGATTACGGGGCATTCATACATCGTTTATGCTCCTCTTTGTTATGGAGCAACAAGTTTAATGTTTGAAGGAATTCCGACCTATCCAGACGCTGGTCGTTTCTGGGAAGTGATTGATAAACACAAGGTTAACATACTTTATACCGCCCCAACTGCTATTCGTTCGTTGATGAGCTATGGTACGCAATACACTGAGGATAAAGACCTTAGTTCATTGGTGACTCTTGGTTCAGTCGGAGAACCAATCAACGAAGAAGCATGGAATTGGTACAACGAACACATCGGAAAAGGTAAATGTCCGATTGTAGATACATGGTGGCAAACCGAAACGGGAGGAATTATGATTTCGCCGATTGCAGGACTCACCAAGACAAAACCTGCTTATGCAACTTTACCATTGCCAGGGATTCAACCAATTTTAGTAGATGAAAATGGCAACGAAATTTTGGGTAATAGCGTATCTGGTAATTTATGCATCAAATTTCCTTGGCCCAGTATTATCAGAACTACTTATGGCGACCATGAACGCTGTATTCAGACGTATTTTTCAACTTATAAAAATCTTTACTTTACTGGAGACGGTTGCAATAGAGATGAAGATGGTTATTACAGAATCACGGGGCGGGTCGATGATGTCATTAATGTTTCAGGACATAGAATTGGTACGGCAGAGGTCGAAAACGCCATCAATATGCACTTGGGCGTAGTTGAATCTGCCGTGGTGGGTTATCCGCACGACATCAAAGGACAAGGAATTTATGCGTATGTAATTTGTGAAAAACTCCCTGAAGAACCAGAATTGACTCGCAGAGACATTCTTGCAACAGTAACAAGAGTCATTGGACCAATTGCCAAACCAGATAAGATTCAGTTTGTGACAGGTTTACCTAAAACTCGTTCTGGAAAAATCATGCGGAGGATTTTGAGAAAAGTTGCAGAAGGAGAAACAGGTAATTTAGGTGATACATCAACTTTGCTTGACCCTTTGGTGGTGGAGGAAATTAAGTCGGGAGCTTTGTGAATTAATGTGCGAATGATAGAATGAATGATTGAGTGAATGATAGAATGGGAGATTTCTCAATATATATCATTTAATTTTATGTTAATGCAACCTTTTGAAATAGAAATTCATCTTAATAAAATAAGTTGAACTTTAAATTTTACTAACATGAAAACAGCCGTATTATTAACTTTTGTAATTTTATCCTTTTCATTCAACACAAAACAAAAAAACCTTTATTTAGAAATTTCTAAAGAGCGAGTAGTTTTAGCTTTTACTCAATCTGCTAAAGCAGAAGAAATTGAAAAAGCGATAATTCGTCTGAAAAATGAGGCAAAAATTGATTTTGTTTTCGAAGAGAATGACGATGAGATAAGTTTTAAAGTGGACTGTCAAGACGGATTTAAGGGTAATTATTCCGAAAATTTAGGTAATTCAAAAAGGACAATTGGTTTTTATAGAATTTATGCAAAGAATGTAAAATCGCCATTTGGTGTTGGAAAAATTAACAAAGATTTAATCAAATAGATACTCCCGACAGTAGGATATTCTCGTTCAAGAACCAATTATTTCCAATAAGCCTCTGTAGCAAATACAGGGGCTTTTTTTTTGAAAAAAATCATGAGAAAATAATGCGTTTTTATGCAGTTTTTAGAATTTTTCTAAAATATGAATGAGTATAAACAACTAAATAATATCAAAATTCTGAGATATATTTTCACTATTTTAAATAGTTTTAATAAATTTGCCCTTATATTATTAAAACAATTGCAGGAATTAGCCTGTTTTATGGTTTAAGTATCATGTGTTATTGGCACAAATAGGCAGTCTGATTCAAAATCCATTAATAACCCCATTTTTATTCATCATGAAGAAAAAACTAACCACTTCTTTGTTGGGCGTTTTTAGTATTATGTTAATGTCTTTCATGACTTTAGCACAAAACTATACCATCAAAGGAAAAATTTCTGATCCAGACGGATTGCCCATGATTGGTGCAACCGTTGTACTAAAAGGTACTGCCTTTGGTACGGCTGCAAATGCCAACGGAGAATATAGTTTCGATGCAAAAGTTGCTCCAGGTAATTATTCTTTAGAGTTTCGCTCGGTTGGTTATGCCAATCTTATCAAGACAATCGCACTGGGTTCTGCAAATGTGATTAGCACAAATGTAATGTTAGCAGAAGACGGAATGAGCCTTGATGAAGTTGTTGTAACTGGTTCAACTATGAAATCTGCTCGTCGTGAGTTAGGTAACGCAATTTCAACGGTAACATCTCAGAGTATTAAAAATGCAGGTACAAACAATTTAGCAGGAGCGATTCAAGGGAAAATCGCAGGAGCTCAAATTACGCAAAACTCTGGTGATCCATCTGGAGGTCTCACGGTTCGTTTGCGTGGTATCAAATCATTGGCTGGAAACTCAGACCCACTCTATGTTATTGATGGCGTTGTAGTAAGTAATGCTTCGGACAACGTGTCTCAGTTAGCTCCATCAGTTGGTTCAGCGAATCCTGCACAAAATCGTCTTGCAGATATTAACCCAAATGATATTGAAACACTTAACGTAATCAATGGTGCGGCAGCATCGGCGGTTTATGGTTCACGTGCATCAAACGGTGTAATACTGATTACAACTAAAAGAGGAAAATCTGGAACACCGAAAGTTACATTTAGTACAACTTTCAGTTCAAGCGAATTACGCAAAAAGGTTTTTATTTCAACTTACGGTAAACAATTTGGTTTTGCAGCTTTACGACTTCATACAATTGGTGGAATTTCTGCGGCTCAGATTGCGGCTAATCCAGGTACTACTACAACAAGTATTGTTCGTGACGGTGCTGCAACAGCGTTAGCTACAAATTTAGTAGATGTAACAAGATATGATTACCAAGACCAAATCTATCAGACAGGTTTTGGGAATGACAATAACGTATCTATTTCTGGTGGAAATGACAAAACACAATATTTTGCTTCAGTTTCTTACATGAAAAATGAAGGTATCATTAAAGGTACAGATTTCAAGCGTTATGGTTTAAGAATGAGACTCGACCAACGTTTGAATAATTGGGCAAAAATGTCAGTTGGTTTGGCATATTCAAATAGTGCTTCAAACGAAAAACCAAACGGAAACGTTTTTTATAGTCCAATCAACTCAATTAATATTACCAATAACATCTGGGATATTAACGCTCGTGACGCAGCAGGAAAATTGCAAGCGGCAGAACCTACAAGGGTAAACCCACTTTCGGTGATTGAGGACATGGCTTTTAACCAAAGTGTTAGCCGTACCATCAACGACGTACAATTAAATTTAACACCATTTGCAGGTTTAAGTATAGATTTGATTACAGGAGTTGACTCATATTCTCAGTCTGGAAATAACACCATCAATCGTTATCCGTACGCTGCGGCGGCTGGTTTACCTGCGGGTTTATATCCAGACGGATACGCTGCTCAGGCAAGTAATCAAGTTATTTTGTTCAATACAGATTTGAACATTACGTATCAAAAACAATTCAATGATAAAATTAAACTTACTGCTACGGGAGGTTTAAACTATCAGTTTCAGAAAAAAGAATTTATCACAAGTGGAGGTGAAAATTTGAGTCCATTTGTAACGACAACTCGTGGAGTAAGCCGTTCAATCACAACAGATTATAGCCTTGACCGCTTCTGGGTGGCAGGACAATTCTTACAAGCTACGGTAGGATATGCCAATAAGTTGTTCGTAACTGCGGCTCTTCGTAGAGATGGTTCAAGTATTTTTGCTGAATCAGAAGTAAATCAGTTGTATCCTAAAGTAAGTGCTTCTTATGTAATCAAGGAAGATGAAAATATGTCTGCAAGATTAAGAGGTTCTGTAGGTGATGCTGGTGGTGTAACTGCTTTAGGAACTTACGACCGTTTCTGGCAATTCAGCCCTGCTCCATATTTAGGCAAAACTGCTTTTGTGCCAGGGACTCGTTTGGCAAATGAGCGTGTTCGTCCAGAGCGTATGAGAGAAATTGAAGTCGGTGGAGAATTTGGTTTCTTGAAAAATCGCTTACAATTAGGCATTTCGGTTTATCAGCAAAATATTACAGATTTAGTGTTGAATCGTACGATTGCACCATCGTCTGGAGGTTTAAGTAAAACAGATAACGTAGGTGAAATGCAAAATAAAGGTATTGAAATTACTTTAGGTGGAACTGTTTTAAAGAAAAAAGATTTTGAAGTTGATGCAAATATCATTTTCAGTTCAAATCGTAACAAAATCACAAAATTACCAGGCGGTGCAGTAACAATTGCGAACCAATTCACTGCTGGTGATGGAGTTGCATTCATTGAAGGACAACCTGCCAGTGTTTTCATCGGACGTATTTATGCTCGTAATCCAGATGGTTCATTGCTATTAACACCACAAGGTTTACCACAAAGTGAGCGTGGTACGCAAGTAGCTGGTGACCCAGCAAATTATACAGTAGGACCAAGAGTTGACGGTCAGCCAACAGGAGCATTTATTCGTACTGTGATTGGTAATCCTAATCCAGACTGGACAGGTTCATTCAGTTCAAATGTACGTTACAAAGATTTATCTTTCCATTTCTTGTTGGATGCTGTTCAAGGTGTGAATGTTTTCAATGCAGACAAACGTACTCGTAACAACGTAGGTATTGGTGATGTAGCTGAGGCAGAATTGAGAGGTACTGCTCCTCGTGGTTCAGTGTTCGCATTAGTGCCAATTGAAGAATACCGTGTTGACGATGGTTCATTCGTGAAACTTCGTGAAATTTCATTGAGCTACCGCTTACCAAGCATCGTAAAAGGTATCAGTAATTTCACACTTGGTTTATCTGGTCGTAATTTAATTTCATGGGATAAATACAATGGTTATGACCCTGAAACAAATGCAGGAGGTAACTCGGATCGTTTGCGTGGAACAGATTTCGGTAACGTACCAATTCCAAGAACTTACCAAGTTTCTTTAACAGCATCGTTTTAATTAATCTTAGATTCAAGAAAATGAAAAATATATTCATAAAATCAATTGTACTCGCTTCTGTTGCCATTATTGGTTTGGCTTCATGTCAGAAAGAGTACCTTAATCCAAGTACAGCATCAGAAACTCAGGTAGTTTCGGACGTAGAAGGATTAATTGCTTTGGCAAACAATTTACCATTACGTTATGCAGTAGGTCGCCAAAGCCCAGGCTATACAATTATTGCCACGGGAGGTTTAACAACAAGAGAGTTAACAGTATTAAATGCTGGAAACTTAGACGAAGACCAATTGCAACGTGGTGCTGCTGGTGTGGACGGGAACAATGCTGTAGTTCGTAATCTTTGGGCTCAGTTAAATATTGTTAAAGGAAATTCAGACTTGATTTTGAATAACCTCAATAAAGTTTCTGACCCAGCTTTAAAATCAGCATTACAGGCTTATGCGTCTATTTATAAAGCATTGGCAATTGGAACAATGTCTCAGTTTTGGCAACAAGTTACTATAGAAACTGCTACAAATGCGAAGTTTGTCCCACGTGACGAAGCTCTTCGTCAGGCGATTACGCTTTTAGAATCTGCACAAGCTGCAATTGCTGCTAATGCAATTCCTGCATCTTTCAATAGTAAAGTTGTTACAGGTTTAGATATTCCGAATACGATTAATGCCCTTATTGCTCGTTATTCTCTATTCGTTGGTGACAATGCAAAAGCAATTGCAGCAGCAGGTCGTGTATCTGCAACGGCAAAATCTTCTTGGAATTTTGATGATGTTACTCGTAACCCAATTTGGGACGTAGCATTGGGCAATGTAAACGTTTTCCAGCCTGCTTCATTGGGTTTTGGATTGCCATCAGATTTAACGCCCCCAACAACCGACAAAAGAATTGACTTCTATTTCACAAGTCGTACTGCAACAAATGGTGTTTTCAGAGGAAAAGGATTTTTTACAGCCAATAGTGCTTCGATACCTGTCTATTTACCAGGCGAAATGGCTTTGATAGTTGCAGAGGCAAATGTTCGTACAAATAACTTTGACGCTGCAATTACTGCGTTGAATTCAGTACTAACAAAAAAGACAGACGCTTGGGGAATTGGAGCTGATTTACCTGCATATTCGGGCGAAAAAACTTCGGCAGCTCTTTTAAATGAAGTTTATCGTAACCGTAGAATTGAATTATTCATGACTGGAATGGCATTGGAAGACAACCGCCGTTTCACGAGACCAGCAACAGAACGTAGCCGTACTTGGATGCCTTATCCTAACATCGAAAAGGATAACAACACCAATACTCCTGCGAATCCTGATAACTAATAAATACCACTTCTGATCAAACTTAAATTGAAGAAAAGGCGAACAATGTTCGCCTTTTTTGTTTTTAATAATGGGGAAATTACAAGAGTATTAGATTTAATTTCCAGAGAAACAAAAAAGTCGATAATTAATTATCGACTTTGGTATCTGAAAACTCAGTACTATATTTTGCTAACTCTTCGATTGATTCAACGGTTTCTAAACGAGTAGAGTTAAAATAATGATTTTGATTATCGAAAAAAGCTGAAAAATAATATTCTCCTGTATCGGTATTGGGCAGATAAGAAAAATCATAAGCCCTTTGGAATCTCACTTTTTTCTGTGGAACATCTTCAAAAACAAGAATTCCATTTTTATCCCACAGCCTTATGATAATTTTTTGTTGAGATTTATTACTAACATACATCTGAAACTTGAATGAACTTAGATGTTGAAATAGCCTAATATCAACGGAACTTTTTACTTTTTTCCGAGAAGGTTTTTCTGAAACCTCAGCGTATTCAAAATTTATTCCCTTTTGTAAATTTGCCCTTTCTAAAGAATCCAGTGCTGGGTCATTACCATTGGTGGGGGTACTTTGTGATCGTAATTGTGCTTCTGAAATACTTGAATTACCCAAACAGACTACAACGATTCCAAATAAAACTCGGCGGATAGTTTTAAATTTTTTCATATAAGTAAAATTTAATTAATGATTAATTTAAAAACTTGATGAAAATACTTTTCGTAAATTCGACCTTAAAGAAACAACAGATTCTTCATTTTCCAAAGCCGATTACGAAAATTCACAAAATATCACCATTTTAGATTAAACATTTACCATTTTTTTACTTTGATTGACAAAAATTAAAATACGATTCTGACTTCATAAATCCTTTTAGAATTGCAGTTTTTCTTCGAGAAACCTCTGCTTTCATTCCATTTTTCATTAAAACACTTTTTTTATCCATATCAAAAGAGCTCATGAAAATTGGGTTTACCAAATAGGCACGATGCACCCGAAGGAAACCTTCAGCACTTAATTTTTTTTCATAAACCTTTAGCGTATTTGAGTTCACTATTTTCTTGCCATTATTTAGGTAGATGATAGTATAGTTTGAGTCTCCTTGAAGCATTATAATTTGGCTACTTTGAATATCAGGACAAGACTTTGTATGAAATGAGATAGTCATTTTGGGGGCGTTTTTTAGAAAGACTTATTAGCAATGAGCAGATGGGAGATAATAAGAATTAGTGTTTTTAGTATTAAAATTAAACATCACAAAATAGCTCCTAAATCTATATTGAAATCAAGAGCAAAAACCTCATTTATAGCACCGTATTTTTACGGTATTAAAATGGGATAAATACGGTATTTTTTATGTAAATTACTGTCTGTGAGAAGGTTAGAAGGGTTTTGGGAAATAATAGTTGAAGGATTTGGAATTTTGTGTAGTTTCAATGATTAAAATTATTTTTTCATTTTAAGCCCCTAATGATATGTTTGCTTTTCCAGAAAATTCAGAAAGTCCTGATATTGCCCACCTTGCCCCGATTCCTACATCCGAGGTATTTAACAAAAAAGAGGCTTATTTAGACCGAAAAAGAAATCCTAATTTACCAATAGATTTAACTTTAGATTTAGAAACAATAAGTTTTAGTGTTTCAGAACTAAAGACATTAATCGACAAAGAGGACCCGAAAGATTTTGTTGTATTTCGATTTATTTGTGATGAGACTTTTAGAAGGTTGAGCATTACACCTGTAATTATGCAAGCAAATAAAACTATTGTGAAAAAATATTTTAATACTACCCCATCTGCTATTGAACAAGTTAATAAAGGTCTTGTGAACTATCAATTTCGAAAATATTTACTAAAAAATGAATCAGAATTTTTGGATGAATGTGATGGAGTGACTCATACGGTTCAAGATTTTATTCGATGGTTTGCCGAGAATACAACAGCACAAAGCATAACAGCGTTTTTTATCTTAGGCGATAAAAATAATAAAAAAAGAACTGACATAGCTATTGTAGATACTAAAAAAATACCTACTACTGTTGAGGATTTTCTTTCAACAACTAATGATATATTTTCAGATAATGGCACTGAATGCTGTCCCCCTCGATGAGTCTTTATTTATATCTGATAGTTTTACTAATTGTTTTTATCAACACAATTAGACTAAAAAAACACCTACAAAATGGGAGTTTTATCTACTTGTATTGGTTAATAATCATTACAACTTTAGTGGAAGGGATTGGGTTTTACTTTTTGAAAATTATAGATAAACCCAATCCTTGGCTTTTTAAGTTTTATAATGCAATAGAATATACACTTCTTTGTTGCTATTTTCTATCAATTTTCAGTAATACTATTTTGAAAATTAGCATTAAAATTTCAGTTGGGTTTTACATAACTTATATTGCTTTAGGTTTAGCATTCCCATTTGACTTAAAGATATTGAATACCTATAAGTTTTTGGTAATGGCTATCTTTGTATGTATTTGGTCTGTTATCTATTTGAGAAGTTTATTACAAAGCGATTTCGAGATGAATCTTTGGGAAAACCCTCATTTTTGGATAAATACGAGTTTTTTATTGTTCTATGCGGGGGCGTTTTTATTGATGAGCCTTATTTTTTATATTTATGAAAAAGATTTAGCATTAGCAAAACAGCTTTTTTCAATCAATCATGTCTTAAATATTTTTTACTATTCAATCATGAGCTATGGCTTTATATGTCAGTCGAAATTAATGAATTAGTACCCTTACTCTTAGGCGGAACTATTATTTTCTTAGTACTTTTTGGGTTCATTATCACCTTCTTTTTTGTTTATCAAAAACGACAGTTAAGGTTTGTACAAGAAAAAGCCACTCTCAAAGCTCAATACGATCAAGAAATTTTAAAATCTCAGTTAGAGGTGCAAAATGCCACTCTGCAGAACGTTGGACGAGAATTGCATGATAATATTGGTCAGTTATTGTCGGTCGTCCAAATCAATTTGAATGTTTTGGAAGAAACTCAAACTGACGATGAGGGTTATATCAAACAAACTAACG
>JAAFJL010000161.1 GCA_013298865.1 Cytophagales bacterium
TTTTTCATATTTCAGGTAAAGATTTCCTGACTCCCTACGAAATGGCAATCAAAACCGCAGATTTTTTCAATTTAGATAAATCATTAATTTCTCCAGTTGATTCAAGCAATTTTACCCAACCAGCCAAACGCCCAGCAAGAACAGGATTCATTTTGGACAAAGCGATTGCCGTTTTAGGTTATAATCCAGTAAGTTTTGAGGAAGGAATCGAGATTTTGGCGAAACAGATTGGAGGAGAATAAACCAAAAACAGACCACTCCATTTTACACTATTGAAAGAACCTTTACTATGTCTGTAAAGTCGTTGATAATATTTTTAACTCCGAGCGTCTCCAATTTTTTGTCATTATTAATGTCAACTCCTATAAATTCAATTTCCAATTCAGAAGTTGTTTTATAGTCCCAAACACCGTCTCCAAAATATATTATTGTATCAAAGGTTTGAGTTTTATAATGATATTTTGATTTTTCTATTACTTCCAGTATTATGTCCTGTCTGCGAAATAAAATGTCGCAACTACTTATTGGAATACCAACATTGAAAATGTCTGCTGCTTGTAATTTTAGATTTGCTGAGTACTGCCAACCACCTGTTGCAAAAGCAATTTTAAAATTTGTATGGTCTAAACAATAGTTAATGAAGGTTGAAGCTCCATTCACTGATTTGAATTTTTCAGGGTTAGATTTTAATTGGATGTCTAAATACTCAAAAAATCTCCTTTGGAAATTTAGTCTGTCGTTTTCAGTAGGTTTTTTATTAAAAGCTGAACTGTAAATGTCAAGAAATAGTCCGTAGTCGGTAACATTTGTGAAAGTTGTCCAATCAATGTTCTTCAATGCAATATTGTACTCGTCACAAAAAGCCGAAATAAAGCAATCATCATCCACTTCTTTCGTGTCGGTCAAAGTTCCGTCTATGTCAAAAATTAAAAGTGTCATAAGTATCGTGTTGCAATTACTGTCAACATCAAAAAACCTCTACAAAGCCCAAGCCTTTTGTCCTTTTTTCAAAGGAATACAGCCTTCATATTTGCCTGGAATCGGTAGATATTCTAAAGCCTTTGTTGCTCCAATTTCAGAAGTAAAATATCCTGTGGTTGTCAATTCCTTCATTTTCTGAAAGAAATCTTTGTTTTCAGTAATGGAAAGTTTTACCATTTCATTTTTCTGAGCAATATCCAATCCTACAAAACCTTTTCCGAATTTCGTTTTACTGTCAGCCTCAAATTTTGCTAAACCTTTATAAAAAACTTCTTGGTCTTCTTTTTTGTAGCAATCACGCATGACACGCACAATAAATTTCTCGACGGATGCAGCCTTAGCTCCGGGCGACGCTTCGCCAGGTGAGTCAGTTGTAGGAATAATTATGTCGGCAATTTCGGCGAGGAGATTTTCTTGTTCTGCTGTAACAGCTACACTTTTTCCTTTATTGGTTACTTGTCCCATCACACCCGCAATCATTGGGGCAGACAATGTACTTCCCATCAAAATGGCAACTCGTTCAAGGGCTTCTCTACGGTTCATGGCTTGAAATTTATAGTTTCATGAAGTTACAAAATTGAATTTAAAAATTGAGATGTTTCAGACAGATTTAAAATAGGTAGCACTTTCTTTTTTACCACAAAAGTCATAAAGAAAACAAAGTTTTGTACTAATTTACCTTTGTTTTCTTTATGACTTTTGTGGTAAAATGGGTATTTTATTTTTTACAATTTCCCTCAGTTATCACAAATCAAAATTTCCACCTCACGAATGCCTCCATAGCTTCGTATTCTGCAAGTCCTAATTGGTTATAAATCTTAGCTGTTCCTCGGTTTCTGTCCTCAGCTCTTTGCCAAAATTCTCTGGAATCTGTTCCTTGAAAAACCACGCCATCTTTTTGTGATTGGTGTTTGAAAATACCATAACGCTTTTTCAAAACTTGGTCTGGCGACATCGGAACAGCCATTTCTATTTGGTCAATATCCCATTCTGCCCATGCACCTTTGTATAACCAAATCCAACAATTTACCATATATTCTCTGTGTTTCAGACGGTTCACTGCTTCTACAATGGCATCCAAACAAACCTTATGCGTTCCGTGTGGGTCGGCGAGGTCACCTGCCGAATAAATCTGATGCGGTTGGATTTCTTCAATTAAATCAGCGACAATTTTATAATCAGCCTCCGAAAGTGGTTTTTTCTGAATCATACCTGTTTCATAAAAAGGCATCTCCAAGAAATGTATATTTTCCTTTTGCACACCCACATATCGACAAGTATTTTTTGCTTCACCTTTACGAATTAAACCTTTGATAAATCGAACCTCCGCATTATCAATTTCTGAATCTTTTTTATTCTTCAAAAACTTAACAGCTTCCCGATACACCCGATTGGCTTTTGGGTTATTTGCTTCAAATTTTTCATTAAAGTCAACCACAAATTCAGCAAAACGAATGGCTTCGTCATCGGCTACGGCAATATTTCCAGAAGTTTGGTAGGCTACATGAACTTCGTGTCCTTGGTCAACCAAACGTTGGAAAGTTCCTCCCATTGAGATAATATCATCGTCTGGATGCGGACTAAAAATGATAATTCTCTTTCTGGCAGGGTAAGCTCTTTCTGGACGATTTGAATCATCCGCATTTGGTTTTCCGCCTGGCCAACCCGAAATAGTATGTTGCAAAAAGTTGAAAACTTCAATATTAATATCATACGCCTGACCGTACAATGCCAATAAATCAGAAAGTCCATTTTCGTTATAATCTGCGTTTGTGAGCTTCAGGACTGGTTTTCCAAGCATTAGAGATAAATGAGTTACCGCTTTTTTAATCATTGGTCTGTCCCATGTCACGGAGTCAATCATCCATGGCGTGCGGCTACGGGTCAACTGTGCGGCGGCGGCGGTGTCAATAATAAAACTTGAATTTCCGTGCAATTGCAAATACGATGCTGGTACATCTGCTGATACTGCCCCTTCTACTGCACGAGCCACATTCATGGCTTTGTGTTCGCCCCAAGCCAATAATACAACACGTTTCGCTTCCATGATTTTGTTAATTCCCATGGTGATGGCTTTTTTAGAAACCTTCGAGAGTCCCCCGAAATCACCAGTGGCATCAATCCTTGTCGTGAGGTCGAGCGTCATCAATCTTGTCTTTGAATTTACCAAAGAGCCTGGTTCATTAAAACCAATGTGTCCATTGCGTCCGATTCCTAATAGCTGAAAATCCAGACCTCCATGACGCTCGATTTGTTCTTCGTAATCTCTACAAAATTCGGCTAATTTTTCAAGCGGTAAAGTTCCATCTGGTACGTGCCAATTGTTTGCAGGAATATCAATATGATCAAAAAGTTGTTCTTTCATGAAACGCACATAACTCTGAACGGCATCGGGCTCCATCGGATAGTATTCGTCCAAATTGAAACTCACAACATTCTTGAAACTTAAACCTTCCTCACGGTGCATTCTGATAAGTTCTGCATAAACTTTTTTGGGAGAAGACCCCGTAGCCAAACCCAAAATGGCTTGTTTGTCTTCGTTGGCACGGTTGCGGATAATAGCGGCAATCTCATGAGCAACCGCTCTTGAGGCATCTTCTGAATTAGCATAAATGCTTGTTGGGACTCTTTCGTAGCTAATAGCTTGTTCCATGATGTTTTGATTTTTAATTACTTATGGTTTAAAGAAAAGACTAATTTGTTGTTTCTGTCCGAATGAAAAGTTCTAATTTTAATTCTTTCAGCAATAAATTCAAGGTTTTTAGGGACGGATTGGCTTTTCCTTGTTCAATAGAATGAATCGTTTTTATGGCAACACCACTTTTCTGACTCAAGGCATCTTGGTTTATTTTTAGTGCATTGCGTCTTTCACGAATGATATATCCTAAATCTTCTATGTTCATGGCAGTAGTATAATACAAATATCAGACACAAATATATGATGTTTTTATGAATTAAAAACTAATATCGGAAATATGTTACCGATTGTAAAAAATAATTTAAGAAATGATGAAATATTTAAACCAAAATTCATTCGTATATCGTATAGTTAAACAGTTATAAAAAATAACTATCTTTACAGTCCATTTTCGCCGACCACAAAAGGCAATTTCATAACGAATCAATCCATTTTGAAATGAATCATTTTATATCTGTCAATGATGTTTTAGACCTCAAAGCATTCGTAAAAGAGGCTCTTCTTTATAAAAAAACACCATTTGCTGACAAATATTTAGGTAAAAACCGAACCATTGGTTTACTGTTTTTCAATGCCAGTTTGCGTACTCGCCTTAGTACACAACGTGCTGCCCAAAATTTAGGAGTGGAGGTTATCGTGATGAATGTCGGGCAAGATGGTTGGCAATTAGAGTTTCAGGATGGAGCAGTTATGAATGGCGACAAAGCTGAACATATCAAAGAAGCTGCTGCCGTAGTCGGGCAATATTGTGACATTGTTGGCGTGCGTTCTTTCCCTGGACTAACAGACCGAGATGCGGATTATTCAGAAATTGTGATGAATCAATTCCTGAAACATACAGGTCGCCCAATCATTAGTTTAGAATCAGCTACTCGTCATCCTCTGCAATCGCTCACAGATTTAATCACGATAGAAGAACTCAGAAAAGTAGAACGCCCGAAGGTTGTTCTCACGTGGGCACCACACGTAAAAGCATTGCCTCAGTGCGTTCCCAACTCTTTTGCAGAATGGATGAATGCCGCCAATGTGGATTTTGTGATAGCCAATCCAGAAGGTTATGACCTCGCCCCTGAGTTCGTTGGCAATGCCAAAGTGACTCATAATCAGGCAGATGCCTTTGCTGGAGCAGATTTTATTTATGCAAAAAACTGGTCTTCGTACGAACAATACGGCAAAATCCTGAACCAAGACCCTTCTTGGATGGTGACAATGAAAAAAATGGAATTGACTAACAATGCCAGATTTATGCACTGTTTGCCCGTGAGAAGAAATGTAGTTGTTGAAGATGCTGTATTGGACTCAGAACATTCAGCCGTAATCCAACAAGCTGGCAATCGGGTTTGGGCTGCACAAGTAGTAATCAAGCATTTATTAATAAAATTAGCAAGAGAAGAATCTCCATTCTTGTTTTAAAAATAATATGAATCAATTTCTTTCTCCGAAGTCGCAAGGCTTTGTTTTTCCGCCAGAATGGCATCCTCACGCTGCTACTTGGTTAACTTTTCCACATAATGAGGCTTCTTGGCAAGGGGACAAACGCTTTCAGATGTATCCGCAATATTTTGGATTGATTAAGGCTATTTCTCAGGGTGAAAAAGTCGGTCTAAATGTTAATAATGAGGCTTTGAAAAATTTCATTTTAGGCGAATTACCCAAGTATGAAATTGACCAAAATCAGATAGAAATCCTTGTCAACCCTACCAATGACGCTTGGTGCAGAGACCACGGTCCAGCTTTTTTGATTAATCCCGAAACCCAAGAACGAATGATTGTTGATTGGGGCTACAATGCTTGGGGAGGAAAATATCCACCATTTGATGCTGACAATAATTTACCAAAAAAAATCGCCGAATTTCGTGGACTAAAAACGGTCACGCCAGGGATTATTATGGAAGGTGGTTCGGTGGAATTTAATGGTGCTGGGACACTCATGACAAGTAGAGAATGCTTGCTGAATATTAACCGAAATCCTCATTTAAACCAAGCACAAATTGAGCAGTATCTTGCTGATTACTACGGAGTTGAACAAATTCTTTGGGTAAATGATGGTATTTTGGGTGATGATACCGACGGGCATATTGATGATACGGTTCGCTTTGTAAATCAGGACACAGTTATTACAATGGTTGAACCAAATAAGGCAGATGGAAATCATAAAATTTTGGATGAAAATCTGAAAATTTTAAAGGGAATGAGATTGCTCAATGATAAGCAATTGAACGTTATCGAAATCCAAATGCCTACGCCTATTGTCTTGGACGGTTTCAGGACTCCTGCTTCTTATGCCAATTTTTTGATTTGTAATGCTGGGGTTTTAGTACCCATTTTTGATTGTAAAAATGATGACATCGCTCTGGATATTTTGTCTCAGATTTTCACAGATAGACCTGTGATTGGCTTGCCTTCAAACAAAATTATTTGGGGACAAGGAAGTTTTCACTGTCTGACTCAGCAAGAACCGTTAGCGGGGAAATAATGAGTGAGTGAGTGAGTGAGTGATTGAAAGAATGAGTGAGTGAATGAGTGAGTGAAAGAATGGGTGAATATTGTAAACCGTGAAACTATCAGGAGTTGGTTTATCCTCAGTTGCTTTATAATCTCCAACCGTACCATGATTCTAATAGAAATAAAAAGCTGAATAAAAATGAAATTACATATCCTGAAACACCTGCTCTTTTTTCTGATAATTTCATATTCTTTTAGTGCCTGTAAAACTGTACAGAATCCCGTTCAGCAAACATCTCAGCCGTCTAATCTGGAGGCTTCTAAATTGATTACTTTTCAAATAAAATCCTTGAAAGCCATTGATTTGCAGGAAGATATGACTTTTTCGGATGAGGTGATGATGACCTATTCCATGACTATTTTGAACGAAAAATCTCAGATTATACAAGTAGTCAATGGGTCTTGGGGCGTAGAAAAAATGAAGAAAAATCAAGAGATTTCTGGCAATGTTTTTAAGTCTTTGAACATGAATGTACCGCCCAAAAGCAAGGTGGTCATTGCCTTAGCCCTGACAGAAGTTGAGGATTATAAAAAAGCAATGAAACTCGTAACAGACATTAATTCTTTTGGCGGTTTGGCAAAAATACCCGTTGAAATGCTGGAAATGGCAGAAGCAGAAACCCCATTGGCAGTTGTGCTTTTATGTCTGAAAGCAGGAGAAATTAGCCTAAAAGCAGCAGAGTATTTCGACAAAGACGATTTATTGGGAACACACAAATATGAACTTTCTCCAGAAAATATCAAAAAACTAAAAACTCCCATCAACAATACCGAAACTTTCCAGAACCAAAAATTGATGGATTCGTATGAGTATATACTGAATTATGAGATTCGGGTGAAGTGATATTTAATTATTCCATCAATTTTCCAACCTTTTCAACGCCAAATACGTCTTTATTTTGAGAGAAGGAATATTTTCACACATTTTAACATTTTCTAAACAATAATTTTACGAAATTTGTGTTGGGAATATAATAGATGTCCTCTATAAGTATTTGAAAATCAGTAGGTAAAGATGATTTTCTGAAAAATAAAACACCGTTGGCGATGCAAAAATATCTACCTTTTTCGATTTTTATTTGTCTGCTTTCTTGCACTTTTGTCGTAAAAAGTCAAGGGCAAACTCCTGCACGTCCTCTCACGGTAACGCCCTCAATTTCTCTTCAACAACTTGATTGGAACGAAAACTCAACCATTGGTAAAGCTGGTGTTGAATTAAAGTTCAGTCCTTTCAAGAAAAAAATCAATATTACCTTGAATGTTGAGGGAATGAAAAGTTTGGGAACTTCTTCTAAAAGTTTAGCAACTGCAAGTTTACCAAATGCCGTTTTTGACAATAAAGCAGCAATTCCTGTGATTCCTACACCTCCAAATGTCAGTACTGTTGGAACAGCCTCCACACCTTCTGAAACTATGCTTCGTGGCGGTGTTGCCAACATAGATATTGGTGTTCCTTTTAGGCTGAAAGATAGTACCACAACGATTGAGCCATTCATTGGTTTAGATGGCAAAATCTGGACAAGATCTATCACTTTGGGACAAGACAATCAGACGACTTTAGAAGAAAAATATAAATTTATTTCTCCTACTTTTGGTGGAAAAATAAGCTATCAAACCAAATCTAAAGTAAAGTTAACTTTAAGATTATCAGGAAGTTATCCGATAATTGCAAAAGTCAGGACAGATACAAAAAATTTGTCAGCCCCGTCCACAGAAATTGATTTGGGCAAACAACTTTCTCCTTCGATTGAGGTTGGTGCAAAGGTGAAAAAAATCACGATAAAAGTTCGGTACGAACGTATCAATATTGGTAATTCAGATTCCCTTCGTGGACAAATTGTTCAGCCTGCTTCGCAAACAACTTTCTCCTTCGATTGAGGTTGGTGCAAAGGTGAAAAAAATCACGATAAAAGTTCGGTACGAACGTATCAATATTGGTAATTCAGATTCCCTTCGTGGACAAATTGTTCAGCCTGCTTCAAGGGCAAATATTACAGGAATCACAGTAGGGTATGAGTTTTAATATTACGCCATTTTTAAATAAATTTTTCAAAACTTAACCAAATATTCTTCAATGAAATACGGTTAAGTTTTTTTTGTGAATGATACGAAACAATAGTCCATTAGTCACTGATGTACCCTCAAAATCAAATTCATCCTTGGCGGAGTTGGGCATTGCATTCAGAACAAAAGGAAATTTCGTATCTTGCATAAATTAAACTAATTAGCTATTTTCCATCTAACAAAATAGCACAGTTTTTGTACGCTAACACACAACACAGATACAACCCGAAATTCATAGCCAATGTCGTTAATTTTAGAATACTTTTCTCTTCAAGAAATCAAAATTTCTCAATGTATTTGCTCATTTCTGATAGCACTGGGGATTTCTTATTGGGCTATTCCAGTTATTATAAATGTCAGTGGCTTGTTAAATTTAAACCGTAAACCTCATTTCAGGGGTTCTCATCAAACGGCAACTCCAGAATTTGGCGGAATTGCCATTTTTGTTTCTATCCTGATAGCCTCTTTTCTTTGGCAAAACTCCTCAGAATCAGGCGATTCCTACCTAACCCAACTCTCGGTGGTTAGTTTAACAATCTTGTTTTTTTTGGGTTTGAAAGATGATATTTTCATGATAGATTCAACCAAAAAACTCCTTTTGCAGATTGTTGCTGTGATTATTTTTATCACCCTTGGCGATGTACGAATTGATAGTTTTTTCGGAATCTTTGGTATCAATCATCTCTCTAATTGGGTTTCGATTCCCTTCACGATATTTGTATTTATTGCCCTTATCAATGCCCTGAATTTGATAGATGGAGTGGATGGTTTGGCAGGCGGAATAGGTTTGATAACCAGTTCTATTTTCGGTATTTGGTTTTGCTTTCATCACTTCTACGTAATGGCAGTAATGGCTTTTGCATTATCGGGCAGTTTATTGGGTTTTCTGAGATACAATTTTTCTAATACACAGAAAATTTTCATGGGTGACACTGGCTCATTATTAATTGGCTTTTTACTGACTTTTTTTACCGTTAAGTACCTGAATATCAATTTAGAAAATAGTCAATTTGTGGGGTCAACTCATGCTCCAGTTTTAGTTGTTTCTATTCTGATTGTACCAATTTTTGATACCCTCAGAATGTTCATTATCAGACTCATTCAGAGAAAATCACCTTTCCGAGCAGACCGTAATCACCTTCATCATATCCTTTTAGATACTGGACTTTCACACCTTCAGACTTCTATTAGCCTTTGGATTTGTACCATTCTTAGCTTAGGACTCAATATTTTTTCTATGGTTTATTGGCAAAATAATACCCAATCTGGCTGGTTGTTGGTGGGTTTATTTTTGGCATATTTACTGATGGCGAATTTATTGAAAATGAATATCAAACGAAAAACTGAATCGCTTTCATGGTCTCAGTTTCTTTTCACCCCAGATTTTGCCAGTCTTTTTTTAAAGAGTTTCTGAACTACTTTTGCATAACAATTTGTTGAAAAAGTAAAGAATATTTTCCTTTAAAATTTATCTAAAACAATGCAAGTAGAGTTAGTTAGAATAGACGATGCTTTTCATTTTGAAGCATCTGGTGCATCGGGCGTACCCGTACAGATAGATGCCGCCGAAAACATAGGCGGACACAATGCTGGTGCAAGACCAATGGAATTATTGCTGATGGGTTTGGGCGGATGCACTGCCATAGATGTATTATTGATTCTGAAAAAACAGCGTCAGGCGGTTGAAGATTTGAAGATTTCTGTCTCTGGTGAGCGTGAAAAAATTGAAGGTACAGAAATGACTCCATTCAGAAAAATCAATATTCATTTCAAATTCAAAGGAGAACTTGTGGATGCTAAAGTCCAGAAAGCCATTGAGTTATCCATGGAAAAATATTGTTCAGCCACCGCACAGTTCAACACAACGGCTGAAATTACTCATACTTATGAGATAGTTTAGTACGATTTTTGTGTAAATTACGTTATAGTTTTTTAATCGAAATTTTAAATCAATAAACAAATTTATATCCAATGAAAAAGGCATTATTAGGATTATCGTTCTTAGCTTTTATGGCTACAACAACGTTGGCACAAGAAACAGCCGACAAAGACAAAAACGCAAAATGTGAGAAAACACAAGCTGGATGTTGCAAAAAAGGAGAAAAAGCAACAAAATGTTGTGCTGATATGGAAAAAACCACAAAATCAGAAGCAAAAACTGAAAAGAAAGTAGAGAAAAAGGCAGCAACAACTGTAAAGAAAGCGGCTTAGTCTAATGTTCTTTCAACCAAAAACGCCCATAGGTTTTAGACTTATGGGCGTTTTTGGTTTTGTAGAAATTATAGAGTCCCTCTGATTAAATATTCATTAAAATCGTTTTAATTATTTGATAGTCAGTAGGTTATATTTTTATTAACTTGAGAATATCTCTTTTTTAGAATCCTGAAAGGATTAAATTTGATTAGCTCCGAGTGAAACTCGGGGAAAATGGATTAATCGCTTGGTTCAACCCCAATCGGGATTGAATTCGATCATGTTTCTATTCCATACGTTTCACGTATGGCTAATCATGTTTGACCTCTCACGAGGTCTTTTTCCAAAAAAGGACTTGCTATTGACTTGGTAACTTAATAACTTAAAATTTAACAACTTACTTCACCCCAATAATTACACCAAAATCTCCGTCTGTTTGTTGCCAATTTTGTTCGGGCAAATACGTTCGAGAAACGAGTCCATCGAGATACAAGGCATTTTTACAGCCCATATTTTTGAAATAATTAGCGAAATCATAGAAGTTGATTTCCTTTTTGGACATGGCAAAAACTACCTTATTATCTGGCAAAATACCAACGCCATTTCTGATATTTAAACTTGTAGAACCAATTTTAAATGCCGAATGAATTTTTCCATCAATCACTAACATTGGTCCAGATTGTGTTGCGTATTTTGTATTGTTATTTGTACTAAACTTACTTGTCTCACAAATAAAAGGTTCGTTATCAGTCGTGAGGTAAAAAACGCCGTTTGGTTTCAAGTAAAAATTTCCCTCACCGTTCGCAGTATCCAAAGGCGTTAGAATTTTCTGATTTTCAATAAAAAGTCCCACTGGCGAATGATCTTTTTTGTACATTCCTCCATTCATAGCAAAGACTAATTTCTGATTATTTTTAGCGAGCCAGTTTTTCAAATTATCAATACTTCCAAAGGCTTTCTGTTGGTCTTCTTTCCAATAAAATTTCAAATCCTGTGTTTTAGGATTCATGATAAAACTCACAAACAAGTCATTTGTAGCCTCCTTTTTTTTAGCAAAAAAGAATAATCCCATAGCCAAAAGTAAAAGTGAAGTAGTAAATAAAAATGTTCTTGACTTGTACATTTTTTAGGAATTTTCAAGGTTGTTTTACAATTTCAAAACCACAACTTATTAATTATCAGAATTTTAAATACCTATTCATTCCTTGTGATAATCTGTACCAAATATTTTCACAGGAGCATCTTTGGCTCTTTCCCAAATTTGGTCATACCATACATCTGTACTAAATGCAACACTTTCCATGATTGTCCATTTGCCATTAACTTTTTTGTATAATGCTTCTGCGTGGCAACAGTCATAGTCGCCCGCATTGAGGGAAATTTCTTTTCCATCTTTTCGCTGAACATTGCATTTTAGCCAAGCATAATTGCTGGAAACATTAAAAACATTCACGACAAAAATAAAATCTTGCTTGAATTCTTTGTTCAGTTTTGCCCTAAACAAATCAAGCATCATTGTTCTTTCCTTCTCGTTTTCCTTCGTTTTTGTTTTAAAATTGAGAATAATTTGAGCATCAACTGCGTTACAAATTAGCCCAAATGTCAAGATTAAAATTGCTCTTTTCATAAAAGTTCAGGTCTGAATTCAAAGTGCATGGTATCGAAATGAGCCCATTTTCCTCCCCAAATAAAGCCATTTTTTTCAAAAACTTCAACTATTTTTAAGGGAATTCTATTTTTATAATTCAACTTAGCATTTTCGTTCGTACAACTGCATGACCATTGCCAATAATCTGAAAATGAGATATTTATGTCCATGGTCATACCGAAACTGTGCATACTCAATCGATTTGTACCATTGATATTTCTCCATTTGAAAGTACCACCAATATGGGTTAAATATTGCTGAAATTCTGGCATTTGGTCTAACTCCTGAGAGATTTTCAGAAATGCTTTATCGACTCCGTTTATCTTAGTCACCTTGATTTTTTGCCCAACTAATTTTGGACACCAAACAATCTCGACAAGATTTTTTGCTACCTCTTCTTGCGTATTTCCATACATTTTTTTGAAGAAATTCTCATTCCTAATCCTGCC
>JAAFJL010000160.1 GCA_013298865.1 Cytophagales bacterium
AATTTTACCTGAGTCTATTTCGGCAACTTTTGCTCGTTTAAATGGCTCACTAAATGTACGAGTAATCTTTGTTTTGTCCATAAGTTGGGTTGTTTTATTTGTCAACCTATTTCAGGACGATACAAAGTAATTATACAGTTAGTAATTCTGCAAAGAATGGTATGTTTCGAGGAGCTCTTCAAGGCAACTATTCATCATTGGCTTTCACTGGATTATTGATGTTAGCGAGTAGGATGGTTATGGTTAATTCTGACATTGATATTGATATTACAAGGATTACATTTAAAACTATAATTTCAGATGGCAATACTGGAGAAATTATAAAGAAGAACTTAATGACGTTTGGAAATAGTAAAATTCTATCTAATGATAAATTATTAGAATTTATACTTTGGGAATATTTTGACCATAGCCCCTACCATAGAAGATGAAAGAATTGTTCGTTTGATATTTATGTTCTTTAAGTAATTCTAAAACAAAAGATATTATGCTCAAAGCTGTAAAAGGGACATATGAAAATGGTCGAGTTTTCTTAGAAGAAAGTCCTGATTTCGTTGATAAAGTAAATGTAATTGTTACCTTTTTGGAAGTAATACCATCTCAAAAAAAGAAAAGAGTTGCTGGTAGTTTAAAAGGGAAAATTTGGTATGCAGATGATTTTGATGCACCATTAGAAGATTTAAAAGATTATATGTGATGGAGTACTTTCATCGAAGCATAAAAATGAAAAAAATAAAAATAGGCATAATAGGCGGTGCAGGATATACAGGAGGCGAATTACTCAGAATCCTTATCCATCATCCACAAGCAGAAATCGTTTTTGTTCATTCAAATTCACAGGCAGGAAAACCTGTTTATCATACGCATACGGATTTATTTGGAGATACTAATTTAGTATTTTCTGAAAAATATCATACCGAAGTTGATGCCATCTTCCTATGCTCTGGACACGGAGAGTCTAAGAAATTCTTAGTCGCCAATCCTGAATTTAAGGCTTTGAAAATCATTGATTTAAGTACCGATTTTCGTGACCAATCAGAAGGATTTGTGTATGGTTTGGCAGAATTGCAACGGGATAAAATCTGTGAAGCAAACCACGTGGCAAATCCAGGTTGTTTTGCTACTTCTATTGAGTTGGCTTTGCTGCCTTTGGCTCAGGCAGGTTTGATTCATGACGATGTTCATGTATCGGCGGTTACGGGTTCTACGGGGGCAGGACAAAGTCTTTCACCGACAGGACATTTCTCTTGGCGAAGCAATAATATTTCGATTTATAAAGCCTTCACCCATCAGCATTTAACCGAAATCGGAATGGTTTTGGGAGATGCAGGACATCCAGCCCCAACGGTCAATTTTATTCCCTATCGTGGTACGTTCACACGTGGCATCATGGCGAATGTTTATACCAAATTTGCGGGAACGTTGGAGGAAGCCAAAACCCTTTACCGAAACTATTACGCCGAACATCCTTTCACTCACATAAGCGATTCGCCTGTGGACGTAAAGCAAGTGGTCAATACCAATAAATGTTTGATTTCATTGGAAGTTCACGATGGTAATTTATTGATAACCAGCGTGATAGACAATCTCACGAAAGGAGCATCAGGACAAGCGGTTCAGAATATGAACTTGATGTTTGGACTTGATGAAACGGCTGGATTAAGGTTAAAATCGGTTGGAATGTAGGTGGTTTTTTGCTATTGGCTATTAGCTTTTAGCTTTAAATGAAATAAGATTAATTAATTTTACAAAAACTTACGTACGATATGCTAATAGCCAAAAGCTAACAGCCAATAGCCAAAGAATATGAATCTTTTTAACGTATATCCACTTTACGACATCACTCCTGTGAAAGCCCTTGGCAGTAAACTTTGGGATAAAGATGGTGTCGAATATCTTGACCTTTACGGAGGTCATGCCGTTATTTCTATCGGACATTCGCATTCGCATTATGTTCAGAAATTGACAGAACAATTAAGCAATCTTGGGTTTTATTCAAACTCCGTAAATATCCCAATTCAACAAGAGTTAGCTACTAAATTGGGGGAGCTTTCAGGTTACGAAGACTATGAACTTTTTCTCTGTAATTCAGGGGCAGAAGCTAATGAAAATGCCCTAAAAACTGCCTCATTTTTCAACGGACGCAAGAAAGTAATTGCCTTCTCAAAAGCCTTTCACGGCAGAACTGCGGGAGCAGTTGCCGTCACAGACAATAAAGCAATTGTTGCTCCCATCAACTACGACGAACACGTAACGTTCTTGCCTTTCAATGACGTTGAAGCCTTGCGTGCTAATGTCACAGAAGAAATTTGTGCTGTCATCGTGGAGGGAATTCAAGGTGTGGGAGGAATAAACGTAGCATCAGATGAATTTTTGGAAGCTGCTCGTGAGGTTTGTGATAAAACAGGAGCAGTTTTGATTTTGGATTCTGTGCAATGCGGTTACGGACGGTCAGGCAAATTTTTCTCGCATGATTTCTCAGGAATTCGTCCAGATATTATGACAACTGCCAAAGGAATGGGCAACGGTTTTCCGATTGGTGGCGTGTTGATTTCACCCAAATTCAAAGCAAAATTCGGGATGTTGGGTACAACTTTCGGAGGAAATCATTTGGCTTGTGCAGCTGCAGTGGCAGTTTTGGACGTAATGAAATCTGAGAATTTAATGGAAAATGCTGCTAAAATGGGTGACTATCTTTTCGAGAATTTGAAAAGAATTGCTGGAATCAAAGAATTGCGTGGACGTGGGTTAATGATAGGAATAGAATTTGAACAACCCGTAGATAAAATCAGAGATACACTACTGTTTGACCATAAAATTTTCTGTGGATATTCTGGAAAAAATACCCTCAGATTATTGCCAAGTTTAGCGTTGGGACAAGCAGAATGTGATAGATTTTTAGAAGCATTAGCTTTAGTAGTTAAGTGAAAAAACAATGAGTGATTGCGTGAACATTTACTAAATTCACTCAATCACTCACTCTATCATTCGCTCATTATTTACAGTCCTAATATTCTCTTATTCAATTCCAAATCTGCACCACCACCTGCAAAATCATCAAATACTTTTGACGTTGCTTGAATAATATGAGAAGCAATAAATGGAGCTCCTTCTTCTGCACCTTGAACGGGGTCTTTAATTGCACATTCCCATTCCATAACTGCCCATCCGTCGAAACCGTATTGAGTTAATTTCGAGAAAATTGAAGCAAAATCCACCTGACCGTCTCCCAAAGAACGGAAACGCCCCGCACGATTTACCCATGACTGATAACCACCATAAACTCCTTGTTTTCCTGTTGGATTAAACTCTGCATCTTTTACGTGGAAAGCTCTGATTCTTTCATGATAAAAATCTATATATTGCAGATAATCAAGGCATTGCAATACAAAATGTGATGGATCGTACAGTAAACAAGCACGGGCATGATTGTTTACTTTCTCCAAAAACATCTCGTAAGTAACACCATCGTGCAAGTCTTCTCCTGGGTGAATTTCGTAGCAAACATCGACGCCACATTCGTCAAAATGGTTCAAAATTGGCATCCAACGATTGGCTAATTCTGTGAAGCCCATATCGACCAAACCTTGTGGTCTTTGAGGCCACGGGTACATCGTATGCCAAAGTAACGAACCCGAAAATGTAGCATGAGATTTCAGCCCCAAATTCTGCGAAGCCTGTGCTGCCCATTTCAATTGTTGAACTGCCCACTCTGTACGTGCTTTCGGATTTCCTTTTACTGAATCAGGAGCAAAACCATCAAAACCAGCATCGTAGGCAGGATTCACTGCTACTAATTGTCCTTGCAAGTGGGTTGATAACTCCGTGATTTGCAGACCTTTAGCTGCCAACTTCCCTGTGAGTTCATCACAATAAGTTTTGGAAGTAGCCGCTTTTTCAAGGTCAATGGCACGTGAATCCCAAGTCGGAATTTGTACGCCTTTATAACCTAAACCCGATACCCAATCTGTAATAGAATCAAGAGAATTGAAAGGTTCTTTATCGTCTAAAAATTGTGCTAAAAATATAGCAGGTCCTTTGATTGTTTTCATGTCTTAATTATTTGTGAGTTGTGAGTTAGTGAGTTGTGATTTAATTCCACACATATTTTAACTCAAATTAATTATTTTTTTGGAGGGCATCTCCTGCTGTTTTTCTTGATTTTGCTAAAATCTTCAATAATTCATAGCCTTCTTCAATGAGTGTTTTTAGTTTTACTTCTTGGAAAAAATTGGCATCAATGGAATACTCTAACCAAAATACACTTTCATCTAATTCTTCTACAACAATACTTAATTTGGCAAAAAACTCCTTATCACTTCTTGCCCTTCTGACAGCACGATAATTCGCTACTGTTGATGCAGATGAACGTACAAGTTGTCCTCCGATGTTTTTGGCAGATGAAGTTTTCTCAAATAGAATATCACAAACTGGAATACATCTCAACCCAAAAGATTTAATTCGCTGATACATCTTTTCAGCAAACTCCTCCTGCGAAAGTCGTTGTTGCTCCATATTTAGTTGTGATTTGTGATTGAGTGAGTTGTGAGTATTTCCAGTTGTGAGTGTTTCTAATTGTGATTTGTGATTGAGTGAGTTGTGATTGCTGAGCAATAATTTTATAAATTTTATCAAATAACTTTTCAAGTTGTTTAAATTATGAATTGGAAATTAAGTAGTTATGAGCAATAAATCACAACTCACTAACTCACCAATCACAACTGAAAACAATCACCATTCACTCAATCACAACTAATCAAACATTCACCCACCCCTGACTTCTATGACTTTCCAAGATTCTTTCACAAATCAATAATTCTCTATATCCATCTGCAAAAGTTGGGAATGGGGCATTTTCTGGCATTTTTCCTGCGGCTACGGCGGCATAAACTTCTTTGAATAATTGCTTTGAAGTATCTGGGAAACCTTCGTTGTGTCCGCCTGGGAATGACATTAATGCTCCTGCTTCTGGATATGCCAACGATGGGTCACGCATGAGAGATTGATTATAGCCATCACGATTTCCAATCCAAATTTCGTTTGGAGCTTCTGAATTGAATGCAAAGGTTTTGTTTGAACCCGAAATTTCTAATTTCAACTGATTCTTACGCCCTGCCGAAACTTGTGAAACCGTTACCAAGCCTTTATTTCCATTATCAAAACGCAATAAAACGTTAGCCGTATCTTCTGTATTGATAGGCACATCGGCGTAATCTTCTGGTTGTAACATTTTGCCAGAATACGTCTCCACGGGTTTCAATGGCTTTTTACGAGTTTTATGGATGGTGTTAAAATCCGCCATCACCTCGGTAGTTTTCAAACCTGTGATATACTCGATAACATCCATCAAGTGTGAGCCAATATCCGCAATGGCACGAGAATCTCCTGATTTATCGGGTTCTAAACGCCAGTTATAATCGGTATTGTAAAAAAGCCAATCTTGCAAATATGAACCAATGATTGAGTAAACATCACCTAAATCGCCTTTTTCACGCATGGTTTTCATCTGACGAACCAATGGGTAATATCTGAGGTTAAAATGTACGGCATTGACCAGACCCGTTTCTTTGGCAATTTGTACTAATTCCTCCGCTTCGTGAAGGTCTTTTGCCAAAGGTTTTTCACAAACAACGTGCTTTCCAGCCAATAGAGCTGCTTTCGACTGTGAATAATGCAGGAAATTGGGCGTACAAATATGCACACAAACGATGTCTTCCATTGCTAATAATTGCTCAAACGTACAAGGACGTTCGATGCCTAATTGAGCGGCTTTGGCAGTTGCCAATTCGATATTTACTTCACAAAGGGCAGTTACCTCAACATTTGGAAGACGACGCAATGCCTCGATATGGGCAGGTCCAATAAATCCAGTGCCTACGACACCTACTTTAATTTTTTGCATTTTTTGATTAGTTATTTTTGGGGTAAGATTGTTGGTCGTTATTTTGGGGTACTATTTTTAAAATCATGATAATCAATACCTCTACGGTATCGCCAATAACCATATTTGTTTCTGTCGAACAGATGCCATCTAATAGTTAAATCAAAACCTCCTGCTCTTCCTAAACCTGTCATATTTTGATTTGATAAAACAATATGAGGAGTAATAATGATTTGAAATTTTTCAGCCCCAAGTCCAAATATTGGTCTATATCTCCAAGAACTTTCTGAAAAATTTGTATAGTAAACTATCTCAGAACCAATCATAAAAGCCCAAACAGAAGTAACGCATCCTATTTTGGGTCCAATTATGAAGTCACTTGTAGAGATTTTAAAACTATTTGAAAAATAATAACTAAAACTTGCTCCTCCATGCCTATTGATGGGATAAAATTTAGTTTTTATTATTCCCAATTCAATCCAGTGGGAAGTAAATTTACTCAATCGTAAAGAATCATATTTTTCATTTACTTTGAAATTTACATCGTACCCTATCATTGGACTGATTACTGAAACTCTTTTGCCAAAATAATATTTGGAAATACTGTCCAATCTCGTTTCTACTGAATCTCTTTTTTGGCTAAATGATAGAGTAGTAATTAGTAATAATATAGGTATGAGATTTAGTTTTTTCATTATTAATTTGAAAATTATGACACTCTACCCATGAAAAATAGGGTGATTCCTAATAAGGTCAATGCAAGTCTCAATAGTTTCACCCGAACACATTAACATCCATTTCCCTGTATGACGCATACATGATAGTCCACAAGTATTGTCAACGTAAAAATCAATGCGAGCTACTTTGACCACTTGTTGTTTCATAATAGCTTTTGGAGAATCGTAATTATAGGTTTGTTCGAGATATAAACTATCACGTGACCATTTGTAAGAAACATCTGAGATATATCCGTATTCTGGGTCAGGTTCTCGGATAAACTTTTCTTTGAACTCTTTCACAATTAACTTCATTGCAGTCTCTGCTTTTTGTTTGAGAGCCTTTTCTGCGGCTGCTTCTTCTGGGGTAAGTCTCACCCATACGCCATTGGTTGCCATATTATCATGATTCAAAGCCTAAAATCAAATTAACTTTTATTGATACTCAGACAGAATTGATTTGCGAAAAATGTAAAACAATAGCTATTGTATTTCAACGAGTTACAATAATTCAACAAGCGGAACGCCGCCCGTTCAAACCTCAACGATTTGAGTATAACTTACCCAAAAATAACTTTTTTATCTATTGTTCACAAACGTTTGGAGAAGGGGGGCGTTTTCTGAAACAAAATTACGCTTGTCGTTCTCCAAACAGTCCTGTTTTATGTGTTTACTCTGATGTCTTGATGATTTTTCTGCTGATGATTTTTTCGCCTAATTTCATGTTGAGAATGTAATTCCCCGTTGGATAATTCGATAAATCTAATTGCTCTTTGTGATTGATTTGCGAATTTTTCGTGCTTCTTTCAACTAAAATCTTCCCTGACATATCCGTAAGCATGATGGATAAACGTTCGGGTTTGGGTGAATTAATTTCTATCTGACAAATTGAGTTTGTTGGACTTGGAAATACGTTTACTACCCTATTTTCTTCTTCAGTACCCAAGATAATGACTTCAATTTTTACTTTTCCTGAGACTGTTCCTATTCCACAAATATTTTTCACTTCCTGAACCGTAAAATAACTTGTCGCTAATGGTCTGAATCCCAGTGCATAAGGACTTGTGGATGTCGTAAATTCTCTTCCGTCAGAAATCTTGAATGTCCACGGGGCATCTCCCGTTAAATTTACTTTTACCTTGATAGAATCTCCGTAATAAACCTGCACGCTGTCGGATAATTTTGCGGTGGGCAAGACTAATTTTTCATAAGCCACCACGGGTTTTGTGTAGCCGTAGCATCCATTTTTATTGAGCAAAACTCTGTATATTCCTGCTTCGCCAACCTTCAGGTTACTATTTTTTTCAGTCGGCAAAATGATTTTGTTTTTGTACCATTCATAAGCCAAACCTTTATCGGCAGAAACCTTTAGTTCAACCATAGTTTTTGGACAAAACCTTGCACTGTCTTGCGGACTGATGGCATTTGATACTTTATTGATACTAACAAGCGTATTATTAGAAACAGACTGACAATTTTTGAACTTAGTTTTTACACTATAACTCCCTGATTGACTGATATTTAGCAGTGAATAATTCTTTTCGTTCAGCATATCAACGCCGTCTTTTTGCCATTGAAAACTATATCGCCCAATTGAGTCTTCTACAAATCCATGTCCACGATTATAGTTCTGGTCATTATTGATTCCAGCATAAATTTCAGTTTTCTGATTTTCACAAATGTTGATTTCTGTGGGAAGGCTCACAGTAAATTGTCCCATTTTTACATCAATAGGTTTCCCTGTTGCCTTACAACCACCTTTGAGCGTAGTTTCGAGGGTATATTTTCCAGATTCTTTTACATAAAGAGAGGTATTATCCTTATTTTTCAAAACCACACCATCCTTTTTCCAAATATTTGATATGACTCGGCTACTACCCAAATACCCATAATATAACTGAACGGAATCTACACAACTTACTAAAGATGAAAAATAGGAAGTTAGAGCAATTTCTGAACCTCCAATTTTCACTTGAACGGTATCAGAAATATAGCTGCACGAAGTTCCGTCTTCGTAGGTCATTTTACCAATTTGATAGAAACTTCCACTTGTTGTTGGGTAAGTTCTTTGAGAGTTAGAATAGTTAGTATTGACACTGTCTTTCTGATAAGTTTTACCATCTTTCCGCCATTCAGTCACTTGTGTTTTTAGCTTAACCTGCCTATTATTTTCATCGTAAAAACTTGAATAAGCACTAAAGTAATTATAAAGGGCAACACTCCCACCCTCGCAGGCTTGAAGATTATCATAAGAAATTTTTGAAGTTTGTATTTTAAAAGAAAGATTAAAATTATCAGAATACCGCAAGCATTCTCCTTCTTGGACTCTTGCAGTATAGTTGCCATCTTCTGTGATTCTGATAGCAGGATTTTTGGCATTGGGTAATAAAACGCCATTTCTGTACCACTGAACTACAATTCCTTTTTTTGCCAAATCTATAACTTCTTGCTGACGCAACGCTTCCGTTTTTTTATAGTCATACCCACCATAGTATAGGTAAGCGGGTGTGCCTTTGCAAATTTGATAGCCGTTATTGTAATTATAGCTGAGATTAGTGCCAAAAGAAACATTGGCTTTCACGTTGTCCGTTGCAATCACAGTGAACGGCTCTGATTTTGCGGTGCAAGTTCCATTCGTTATTTCAAGGGTATAATCGCCTGATTTATTTGCAGTTACACTATAAAGTGAATTTGCATTGATCGCTTCTCCGTTTCTTTTCCAAGAATATTGTACACCTAAAGATGAATCTAAAGAAGAACGAAAATAGCTGTCGAGAGAGAAACTACTACCACTACAAAATGAGAGAGATGACCTTGAATATTGGTTATAAATTTCTGGTTTATCAATCATACCAATTTTTATATCTATTCCTTGTCGTACTTCATAACCTCCAGCCTGTGACTGAGTTTCAATGTAAGTTGGATAAGATTGATAAGTACAACCATCATAATCAAAACGGACATCATAACGACCTGACTTCTTTGCTAAAAGGTTGGCGTTTTTTTCTCCATCAATATCTTTTCCGTCTAAAGTCCACTGAAAATTACTGAGTTTATAATAATTACTGTTATAACCTATGAAAAGATTAGATTGCTTACAAGCCGTTGAATTACCATAGATTTGAACATAAGGAGTACGGTCTTTCGTCCTAACCTCTGGTGAATTCAAACTTTGGGTATTGTCTGAGGCTTTGATGTAATAGGTAAAACCAAGATAACCATAAACATTGTCAAACTTCACCTTTGCAGGGCTTTGGGTGAATGTCCCTAAATTAGAAAGTTCACCAGTTTCATAATATTTTGCATAAACGGTATATTTAGTGCCAGCCGCAAAATTTCCGATGGTCTTGAAAGGAATTTCAACGGTTGCACTACTACAAATACCATTATAAGCTGCTAATCTATCCAATACAATTGCCTTACAATTGCCCGACTTATCAATTTTTACATTGACAGAATCTTTCGTTTGGCAACTTCCCAAAAAGGCTGTAAAGACATAATTACCTTCTTTTGCTGGCGTTAGATTACCAATATCCAAAAAATATTGCCCATTAAAATTATTGGGACCAGAAATAGCAAGTTTTGTAAATATCTCTGTACTATCGGTAAGTTTTGAATTGGCATAGAGTTGAAGTGGAGCATTTTCACAACCCAATAATGTTTTGGGTAGTATTAAACTTGGCGGGTCTTGGACAGTTACTTTGGTAGTAGCTGAAAATTTACAGCCTTCGGAATTGGTGAGGATAGCAGTATAAACCCCTGCTTGTTTATAGTTAACTTTTGTTAAAGTAACATTAGTTGATGATGATTTGAAACCATTTGGACCAGACCAAGAATAAGCTGTGTATTGGGGTAAATAAAGATTGATTTCATAAGAATTTTGTCCTCGGCATGGATATTCCTCTGTATAATAACGCTCCGTTATCTTAGTTGTATCATTCTTAACATTCATTTTTACCGTACCATTTATCTTGCAACCCTCTGTATCTGTGATAGTTACAGAATAAACTCCTTCGTTTTTCTTCGTAATATTAGTTAGGACTGGTTTTCTTTCGGTTGATGAAAAGGCATTTGGTCCAGTCCAAACATATTGGCTATAATTTCTGATGAGAGCATTAATTGTAAAAGATTTATTGCCTTCGCATACATTAGGAATTGACACAATTTCCTGAGAACTCAGTACCTGCTGAGCCTTCATTTTCACTTCCGTTGATGCAGTCAACAAACAACCGCTTGGCGTTCTGACAGTTAGTTTATAAATACCTATTTTTAGTGAATCAATGGACTTTACAGTGGGTTCGCCCTCAGTAGATGCGAAGTTATTTGGACCCGACCAAGTATAAATTCCTTCGATTGGTTTTTTCGCCCAAAACGACAAATTCCCACCCCGACAAACAGAGAATTCAGCAGGAAGCGTAAGAGTTTCTTTTGTGATGGTGGTTTTGTCTGATTCTTTGGATAAATTACAACCTGTTTTAGGGCTAATTTCTACTGTATAATCACCAATGGCATTTACTAAATATTGGTTAGTGGTCGCTCCAGCAATAGCCGTTCCATTCAGTTTCCATTGGTAGTTGTAAAGAGGGTTGGCTGGCGTTTCTAACTCTACGCCTCTACCTGCACAAAAGAAAACACTTGAAGTATGCTTAGATGTCGCCGTTGCAGGAAGAATATTAGTAACAATCGGTTTGGGCGGCGGAGGCGTACAATCTTTTACAGCAAAAGTAAAATCACGCCTTATTAACCCCACTTGTTTTGCCCCATCAAACTCTCTGCATTGAACTGTAAGCGTATAGTACCCTTTAATATTTGGTGTAAATTTTATCACGCCCGAAGCTGAACCAATAGAAGATATTCCCAAGGGAGGACTTCCTGGAATAATATTATTATTGGTAAAACCTGTATTCCAACTTACGATCCAACCTAAGGGAGTAGGATAGGTTAAGGAATTAGTATGAGGTCTCCTTCTGTCAGAAGTACTACCAATCACTTGCTCTGCACTTTTACCATTCATAGGGTTCACAAGGGCGTATTCGAGCCTATGACCTTCCTTTGCACCTGATGCTGAAAGGTCAAATTCAAAGGGTTCGTTTGCACAAATAGCTTTATTTTTTGTAAACTTAAATTTAGGAGATGAATAATTTGGGTAAGCAGCAAGAGAGGGAAATTCAAGGTATTCTGTAAAACCTACTTGTAAATTAATGGGGTTGAAAGTATTAGCTACTGTAAAAAATGGACGAAATCCATCTGACCAAGCAATGTAATAGCCCATTGGTTCATTATAGACATCAGAGGGTAAGGAAACTGTTGCCGAAAACGAATATTTTGTCACTTTCAACTTAGTTTTATCAGCAACACAATCCTCATTTTCAATAGCAATTTTTACACCTGTACCTACTGCATCTAATTTCAATGGACTAAATTTTACTACATCTCCATTTTTTGCATAAATAGTGGCATTGATATAGTCCTGGATAAATTTATCAAAATTAGCTTTAGCAGTTCCTGAAGCACTGCTATAGGTATCATCATCAACATAGATATTGACTGTGATTTTATACGAATCCCTTCCGAGACTCGTCATTTCAATATCGCCACCTACATATTCCTGTGCATAAGAGTGAACCGTTCCGAAAAGAAATAATATTAGCAATAAGCTGTAAAATTTGTGTAGCATTGACTTGTGAATTAATGGATTTGTGTAATTTTAAAATAGCGAAAAGTCTTTTACAAATGTAATTACTTTTTGAATATTTTGCGTAAATGAGCCTGAGAAGGATTGAGGGAGTTTGAAAATTTGGAAAAGTATAATTTGATTAGCTTTAAGTATTTTTTCAGTAACCCTCAAATCATTTTATACCCCGCTCTACATTTTTTATCCAAAAACCTCCTCATTTACCTCCACTAACAATTTTACGAATGTCCACGTGGTGTTTGAAGGTTTCTTTAAAATTAGAGGCATCCCAAGCAATATTTTCTAAGAAGATAAGATAC